>JAIUOG010000040.1 GCA_020161725.1 Pseudomonadota bacterium | reverse complement strand
CCTGAAAAAAAGCGTTCGCTTTTTGAAGGATCTTGTTGAATGCGAAGTGAAAGATTATGGAAAAAGTTTGCCCCTTACATTCAAGAAGATTCTTCGCAAAGCTTAAGTGACAGAGAGGGAATGATTGGAGAACAATCTTCTGTTTCAATTCTGTTTAAAAAACGTCAGGATCACCCAAACCTAAGCGGGAGGTTGCCTGCCGTAATAGTTCATTTTTAGCTTCCATTTCTGTTTTGGCCAGTAAAATTATTAAGCTTCTTGGTGGTTAATTGATTCAGAGTGTGTTCTTAGATTGCCCGAAGAGCTATAAGTATTAATCGCTGTTTTTGTATCTTTACCCGTGAGCACATCAACAATTTCTCTGCGAGTATTTAAATTTGAAGTAATCACCTGTCCATTAATGGCGTTTAATTCACGGCAAGCTGTGATTTTATTGGTTAATTCCTGATTTAATTGTTTTACTAAGGTCGCTTCCTCTTGATTCAAACTATTGATTAAACTATTTAAGGCATCCTTTGCTGTATTAGCTTGTGCATTTAGGATGGTGAGTCTTGTTTTTGAGCTTTCTTCCAGCAAATTAGATAGATTATCTTTTTTTACAGCTAATTCTTGCATATGGGTAAAATCACGTTTAGAGAGGCTTTCTTTTTCTTCAATTAAGGTATTCATTAGTTGATTGATATAGGTATTTTCTTGATGAAGAATTTCTATGAACTGCTGTCCTTTAGAGTTTGTCATGACGTTACTCCTTGTCGTATATCTTTTTTAAGCTAATTCGATATCTTCAATCATTTTTTTGACAATATTTTTGCTATTAATTTGATAGCTATCATTTTCAATAGCTGCTTTGATTGAGGATATGCGTTCTAAATTCACAGAGGTTACGGAGAGGATCTCTTCTTTTAGGCGTGATAAACGCACAGAAGTCTCACTAAAATTAACTTGAATCGAATGAGGTTGTTCTGGGGTAGCTTTAGGTACTACCTGAGTTGTTTTCTCTTTATCGATTCTTTTATGAGATTGTGATTCATCAAGTGGATTTACCATAACATTGCTCTCTATTACAGTCATCATTGTTATCGGCCCCTTGGTAAAAATCTTTAGAAAATTCCTCTATATTTAATGATTATCACATTAATTAGGGCTTGTCATCATTCCTGTTTCTTTTGCCTCTAAATTATCCTGGTTAATTTGGGGGGGATAAAAATGGTGATTTAGAGTTATTGCAGTTCTTGTTATGGCAGATATGACAGCATAAGGAAAACTAATTAAAGTTAAAGCAATGAATATAAGACTGATGCAAACATCAAGTTTTGCAAAATCACTACTGTCAGTTAGAAATGTACTACAGTTGTTTGATAGCTCGTTGTTATTAAATAAATCAGATACTTGTATTAGAAGAAAAGCGCCTAATGCAGCAACAGCTGCACATAAGGCAATCAAAATCGCACAGATTGTTGCAGTGGCAAGTAGAAAAGGAGCGTAAAAGGGGGCTAATAGACCCAAGGTCAATTCTTCCCATGATGAATAGGGTTCACGAAAATTTTTATAATTATCAGAGCCAGGGATTAACCAATTAAACAACTGAGCTGAATGATTTTCAGCTTCATCCCATGCAGTGAAAAAAGATAAGCTCATTGCAATTCCTTTTGCTGTCGAGTTCTGCCATTGTAAGCATAACTATGTTAAAAAGCTAGTTAGTAAATTTGTGGACTTATATAAGAAGACTCTTCAGTGAAAAGACTCTCATAAATAGTCCCCAGGGTTTTTGTAAATAGTTTAAGTATCATAAAGGGTATAAACAGGGTTGAGAGAATAGCATTAGTTGGTATATTTAAACAGGCGATAATAATGCCATCAAAAGAAATTTTTGAAATTAATAGCGCCCATTCAGACATTTCTTTTTTATTAAATAATCGACTTAAACCCGCTGTAATAAGACTTAAAAATAATGCGATTGGAGAAAGGCATAATATAATAGTCGACAATAATGTATAAAGTAGACAGGTTAATGTCCATTTTAAGGAGTCAAGAATCAGATTGCCAACATCTCCCCAGTCTTTGAAAGCACTGAAAAAATTATGTTCATTAGTGGTTAGCCAGTTAAAAGCAGCTCTTAGAAACGAAGCAAATTCTTCTACTAAATTCATTTAAACTACCTAAGACTTTTTGCAATTTTTAATAAAATCGAAAAGTGGCTATTAAATCACAACTCTCACAGTCTTGCTAGAACTTACTTCTGCATCAATAATTTTTTTAGAATTAAGATTTTGAACTTTAATTACTTCACCTAAAGCACCATTATTTAAGGCAATACCATTCATGCTGATATTAATCATCTCGTTGATAGCTTGAATGGTAATTTGCTCACCTTTATGAATTAAAATGGCTTCTTGAATATTTTGAGGGGTAAGGGCTGTGCCTTCTCCAATATTTTGCTTTGCAACTTTACCGATAAGATATTTTGATTTTGTAAAATAGCCCTGTTTCAATTGGCTAATGTCTATTTTTAGCTTAATTAAATCCGATTTATGTAGGATTTTTCCTTTATGTAAAGTTTTACTAGCAACAAGAACTTCTTTTTTAAACGATACTTTGATAGGGACATATAAAGTCCAGTGACTTGCTTTTTTATGGCAGCTAATTGCCATGGTGGTGGTGCTAATAATGGCGGTTTTATAGGGATTAAATACTTCAATTTTGGAATCAGGGCAGGCTTTTAAATGCAACCTTTCATCAATTTTTTGTGCGGAAACAGATAGTTCACCCCCTTTATAGATTTCAGACAATTCTTTATGGACATGAGCTTCAATTTTTTGTTTGAGTAATTCTAGGGATTGGGTGTTTTCGGCATAAAGATAGGAAAGGGGTAGTATACATAAAAAGAAGAAAATGGCTTTTTTAAACATCATTTATCCCTTATTATTGAAAAATTACTTTAGAGCAATTTTTAGTCCAAAATTGGTGTTTTTTATGCCTAACCGCTTTGTTTTTATTTTATTTTTTCTAGGCTCTTCTTATCTTTACGCAAATAGTCATCATCCACAAGTCTTTTTAGATGAAATTAAAGGGAGGCCGGATGAAGGGGGGCAAATTGTTCAACATTTTTGTGCCAGTTGTCACGCTGAGAAACCATTAATTGAATTAGGCGCTCCAAAAATTGCTAATGAAAATGATTGGTCTAGCCGATTAGTAAATAGAGATATAGAGAATTTAATAAAAAATACTATAGAAGGGTTAAATGCAATGCCTCCACGAGGTGGCTGTTTTGAATGTACCGATGAACAATTGAAAGCGGCTGTTATCCAACTACTTCCTAATAAGCTCAAAGAAAAAGAGTATAAAAAAAACAAATAGATAAAAATTTTTATAAAAAGCTCTAAATATATTCATGTTTCTCCCGATAATATAAAAAAAAGGAGGAACAACCCATGAAAAAACAACTAATAATTGGGTCTTTATCAGTTTTGGCTGCGTCTTGTGCTTCTATGGATAGATCAGTGCCGATTGTAGATGATGCTGGCTATACGCATTACACTATGGGCTTAGATGCAGATGGTAAGGGCTCAATGCATTTCCCTGCTAAACGTGAGGCTACAGGTCGAAAAGTATTTATTTTTGACCCTAAAGCAACTGCTTGGGCAGCTTATGATGCTGAAGGGAATCGCGTTAAAACAGGCCGTGCATCAGGCGGTAAAGATTTCTGTGAAGATACAGGAAGAGGATGCCGAACTGTTACGGGCTCATACCGGGTTTATTCAAAAAAGGGTGAGGAATGTAAATCAAGCATTTATCCCATAGAAACTCATGGTGGTGCAAAAATGCCTTACTGTATGCATTTTCACGGCGGTTATTCTATCCATGCAGCTTATGATGTGCCGAATTATAATGCAAGCCATGGTTGTGTAAGGGTTCTTCCGGCGGCTGCTCGTTGGTTAAACCAAGACTTTATTGATGTAGGTACCACAGTTATTGTGAAACCTTATTAAATTAAGGGAATAAACTAGAAGGGAGCCTGGCTGCGAACACTGTCTCTTGATAGCATTTCATCGAGAGACAGCTGCAAGCATCTGTGGGTTACTATTTGCGTTTTCACTTATAAATGAGCTTTAAAAAGCTCATTTAATAAGGCAGCATTCGCTTTGCCTTTTGTTTCTTTCATGGCTTGCCCAACAAAAAAAGCTAAAAGTTTTTCTTTGCCTGCTCGATAATCGGATGCCTGTTCGGGATGCTTAGCAATAATATTTTTAACAATTTGTTCCAACTCTTCATTATTTGCAGGTTCATCCAAACCTTCTTCTTTCATAATATCATCAATTGATAAATTAGAGCCTTGCCATAATTTACTAAAAATATCTTTGGCAAACTTAGAGCTTATTTTTTTCTCTTGAAGCTTATCTAATAATGGGCTTAATTTTTCCGCAGAGATTGGTGGGGTATCAAAACTTAAATTGTTTTCATTTAGTGAAGCTAAATAATTATTTTTTAACCAGTTAATAATTAATTTTTCCTCAGCAATACTTTCCTTTTTTATTGATTCAAAAAAAGAATAGGTTGCAGGACTACTTAGTAAAAAAAGAATATCTTCTTCAATTAGAGCGGGATTTTTATTTAAGTTTGCTTTGATATCTTGGGGTAATAAAGGAAGATTTAATTTTATCTTGTCAATTTCTTCGCTGCTAATCGCTATCGGCAATAAATCGGGATCAGGGAAATAACGATAATCATTTTCGTTTTCTTTTGTTCGCATTGACCGAGTTGTATCTGAATTTGCATCATAAAGCCGAGTTTCTTGAATAACCATTTGATTTGTTTCAATTAAATCAGTTTGGCGTCGTTGTTCATAAAAAATTGCTTTTTCAATAAATCGAAATGAATTTAAATTTTTTAATTCGACTCTGGTGCCTAATTTATCTGAACCTTTAGGCTTTAGGGAGATATTAATATCACAACGAAAGGAGCCTTCTTGCATATTTCCATCACAGATACCTAAAAAACGAACTAAAGTATAAAGTGTTTTTAAATAGCTTAAAGCTTCTTCAGATGAATTAAGACAGGGGGTTGTCACAATTTCTAATAAGGGTGTTCCTGCTCTATTTAGATCAATACCTGAATAACCTTCATTTTCATGAATAGATTTCCCTGCATCCTCTTCCAGATGAGCTCTTTCAATTGTTATTTTTTTTACACTACCATCTTCTAAGGTAATATCTAAGTGGCCATCAGCAACAATGGGTTTTTGAAATTGACTTATCTGATAACCTTTAGGCAAATCAGGATAAAAATAATTTTTACGTTCAAAATAAGAATTATTGGCAATTTGGGCGTCAATTGCTAAGCCAAACTGAATTGCCATCTTAACTGCTTCGGCATTCAAAACGGGTAATACGCCAGGTAAGCCAGCATCAATAAAAGAAGTTTGTGTATTTGGCTTTGCTCCAAATTGAATGGAGCTGCCAGAAAATAATTTAGTTTTTGTTTTTAACTGGACGTGAACTTCAAGCCCTATAACAGTATCAAAAGCCATGATTAAACCCTATTGTGGTTTCATTAAATGCCAATTTGTATTTTGCTGATAGAGATGTGCGCTTTGAAGAAGACGCTTTTCATCAAAGTGCTTACCAATAAGTTGCATACCTATAGGTAAACCCTGTTGACTAAAACCTATCGGAATAGACAGAGCAGGTAAGCCAGCTAAATTGGCAGCAACGGTAAAGATATCTGCTAGATAATGTTGTATGGGATCATCGTTTTTTTCACCCAATTTAAAAGCAGTTGTTGGTGTCGTGGGGCAAAGAATAAAATCAGCTTGTTCTAAACTAGCGACTAATTCTTCTTTAATTAAACGCCTAATTTTTAAGGCTTGTAAATAATAAGCATCAAAGAAGCCTGAACTGAGAACTTGCGTCCCGGTTAAAATTCTTCTTTTGACTTCATCACCAAAGCCTTCAACACGGGTAAAGCTAATCTGTTCTTTTAAATTTTTACCTTTGTTGCTTTGATAGCCAAACCGAATACCATCATAACGAGATAAATTTGATGATGCTTCTGCGCAGGCAATCACATAATAACAGGGAGCCCATAAGTCTACGTGCTTCAGATTAAGCTCAATGATTTCTGCACCCAGTGCTTCATAGACTTTGATTGCCTCATGAAGTGCTTTTTGAATATCTTCATCTACTCCATTTTGTAGAAAAGCACTTGGAAAAGCAATTTTCATTTTTTCGATTGGTTTATTAATATTCTCTAAATAATTAGGGATGTTTTTTTGAACAGAAGTAGAATCTTTTTCATCAAAGCCAGCCATTTCATTAAGTACAAATGCTAAATCTTCGGCTGATCTCGCCATAGGACCCGCTTGATCAAGGCTTGAAGCAAAAGCAATCATACCAAAACGTGAAATAAGCCCATAGGTAGGTTTAATGCCTGAGATACCACAAAAGGCAGCAGGTTGCCTAATTGAACCGCCTGTATCTGTGCCTGTTGCAAAAGGAACTAAGCCTGCTGCTACTGCAGCAGCAGAACCACCCGAAGAACCTCCAGGGCTATGTAAGAGGTTCCATGGATTTTTTACTGGACCAAAATAACTATTTTCGTTAGTTGAGCCCATAGCAAATTCATCCATATTAGTTTTACCTAACATGATTGAGCCTGCGTCTTTTAATTTTTGCACAACTGTGGCCTCATAGGGGGCAATAAAATTAGCTAGCATTTTAGAGGCACAGGTTGTGGCTAAAGAATCAGTACAAAAGATATCCTTATGTGCCATTGGAATGCCTTCCAGCGGCTTAATCTGTGAGCTTTTTTGACGTAAATCATCCGAGGACTTGGCTAAATTAAGGGCTTTTTCTTTATCAATGCTGATAAGGGCATTGAGATTGTTATGATCTTCGATTCTATCTAAATAATGCGAAGTAAGCTCATAGCTAGAAAAAGCCTTATCTTTCAATCCTTGGATAAGCTGCCTTAATGATTTGGTGTGCATTGTTCATCCTGCATCTATGACTTTATGACGTATTTCGTAAAGGTTATTTTGAAAATTATTAGTTAGTTTGCTTAATTCTTCGCTGCGATTTTCTTCGCTTAGAGTATCTTCACGTAAACGCTGATTTAATTCCAAAGGATGAAAAAGAGGGGCTACTTGTGCGGTATCTACTTTTTGTAAATGTTCAATGAAATCCATAATAGAATTAATTTCATCAATGAGAGATTGGTTATCTTCGGAGGCGCCATCTAAATAGGCTAAATCTTCAATATGTTCTAATTCGGTTGTTGTTAAACTCATTTTTTATCCTACAGCTGTGCTATTTTTCAAAGTGATGTTAGGGCGTGTCCTCATTCCATTTTTCGCTTCAATTAAGAGAATGAAGACACGCACTAGGGAAGCAATTAGCTATTCTATGACAAGATGCATCAAAATTCATCTTATCTTAACTTTATTTTAATGCTGAAATTTGAAAGGGAGATTTATTAGGAAAACTAATCCTTACAATAAGGCCTGTTCCTTGTTTTGGTGAAGCAAGCTCCACTTTTGCTGCATGTAAATCACAAATTTGTTGCACAATTGCAAGACCAAGACCGCTACCAGGGCTTTTATTACCTAAAACTCTAAAAAAGCGTTCAAATACGCGTTGCTGTAATTCTTCTGGTATTCCTGGTCCATTATCACAAACCTCAAGTATTACTTCATTTTTCTCTTGGAAAACTCTGACTGAAGCCTTGCCATTTTCTGTGCTATAGCGAATCGCATTATCCACTAAATTACGAATCAAAATACCAATTGCTGTGGGGTTACCGAAAATATAAATAGGATCTTTTTCTGGCTCAAACTCGAGTTCAATTTGTTTTTCCACCGCAGCAGGAACAAGCATTGCTAGGATTTCTCTGGTGATTTTTACAAGGTTAACTTTATCAATATCATTTATGGTCGCCGCTTCAGGTACTAATTTGCTCATTGTTAGTAGCTGTTGAACAATATGAGCGCTTCGATTTACACTGGCAATTAATTTGTGTAAAGCTAAATTTTTCTCTTCAATATTATTGGAGTTTAAGGCTACCTGTGCTTGTGCTTTAAGCGCTGCTAAAGGTGTTCTTAATTCATGAGCAGCATCTGCGGCAAATCGCTTTTCTCTTTCAAAACCTTCTTTTAAACGGAAAAAAAGTTTATTTAATTCATCAATAACGGGTTTAATTTCTTCGGGCACCTCTTTTAAATCAACAGGTTCTAGATGGGTTGGTGCTCTATTGGCAACTTCTTCAGCCACTTTATCTAAACTATCTAAACCTCTTCCAATAATAATCCAGATTAATAAACCAGAGAGGGGAAAGGTAAGTAGCATAATATAAATATCATCTTGGGCAATGCGTTGCCCTAACTCATTACGAGTATCATAGCGTTCTGCCAAAATAGTATGAATATTTGCTTTTTCATTATGAGCACTGAAAACGCGCCATTTTTGTTTTCCAACTACTTCATCACTAAAGCCTTCATCATTTGCAGTCAAAGGAATTTGTGGCGCATTAGCTGAATGTAATAATAATTTTTTACTATCACTCCAAACCTGAAAATTAAATTTATCTAAATCCTTTTGAGGTTCCATATCATTAAGAAAATGGAGGCTATGGTATTGGTTAATTTGCAATGGAATAAGATTAAGATTGTTTTGTAGCTGGTTTAATGGCTGTTCTTTTAAATCATTGCCCAGCAGGGCTTGATAAGATAGAGTGGATATAGCCATTAATGAATCGAGATGTTCCTGAATATCTTTTTGATCCAAATAATAGTTACCAATCGCTGTTAAAGTAGTCGTAATTGTAATAGCCAGTAATAGATTAACTAATAAAAATTTTCGGATTGATGATTTCATAGTATTTAACTACTCTCATTTTTTTCGGCCATATAACCGATACCTCTAATAGTACGAATATAATTTGCATTTAATTTCTTTCGTAAATTATGAATATGCACTTCTAAGGCATTTGAATCCACATCTTCGTCCCAGCTATACATACTTTGCATCAATTGCTCTCGGGACAAAACACGCCCACTATTTTCGAGTAGTTTTTGTAAAAGGGCAAATTCTCTACGTGGAACATTAATCATAATTTCATCGACATAAACAGAATGTGCTGCTGGATCTAAGCGTACATTTTTATATTGTAAAATAGTATCTGCACGTCCTTGAGAGCGTCTAACTAATGCTCTTACTCTGGCACTTAATTCGTTTAAATCAAAAGGTTTGGTCATATAATCGTCCGCACCGCTATCAAGACCTTTGATTCTATCTTGAACTGTTTCGCGCGCAGTAAGAATAATAACAGGTGTTGCATTGCCTTCATTGCGGATGGTTTGTATAAAATTCAAACCTGAAAGTTTAGGTAAGCCTAGATCAAGAATAATTAATTCAAAGGATTCAATTTTAAGAGCTGAAAGAGCACTTTCACCATCTTTTAGCCAATCGACAACATAACCAAATTGAGTAAGACCCGTCTTAACTGCATCTCCTAACAATTCATCATCTTCAACTAAAAGCAATCTCATCAAATGCTCCTTAAGCTAGACCAGTTACGAGGACTGGTTTGATGGTTGTTTAACTTCTTTTTCAATTACATGCCTCGTTAGGTAGATAGCTTGCATTATAATGAAGGTTAAAGTAAATCCGGCACCGCCAAATAATTTAAAATTTACCCAAGTATCAGTGCTATAATAAAAGGCAACATATAAATTCATGGCTCCCATAACAACAAAAAATAGAGCCCAAATATAATTTAAACGATACCAAATTTGAGGGGGAAGATTAATATTAGCCTCCATCATTTTTTGAATAATAGGTCTATTGCCGATAAAATTTGAACCGACAAAGATAAGTGCAGTCATCCAATAAATACCCGTTGGTTTCCATTTAATAAACCAGGGGTTATGGAAAAATAAGGTAGCGCCGCCAAGAACAGAAATTAAGCCCAAACTTAAAAGATGCATTTTTTCAAAATGACCATGCAAAAGGCGGTGAATAATTACTTGTAAAAAAGAGGCAGCGATGGCAATTGCTGTCGCGTAATAAATACCAAATACCTTATAACTAATGAAAAAGACGAAAATAGGGAAAAAATCAAAGAAAAATTTCATAGGCCTACATCTATTTTTAATAATGACTTTAATTATACCACATAATTTGCAAGCTAACTTATTGATGTTTAAGTAGACTGTCAATCTAAATAATATAATTCTTTTATATAAATGTATAAATAAAGTAGAATGGAGCACTTTTTTGCTTATTTTTCTTGAAAAATAAGCTTATTAAAATATGGAAAGGGTAAATAATGGTTTTTGATGAGATAGCAAAGTTAAAAAACCTAATTGATAAGAAAGATGAAGAAATTGCGCATTTAACTAAAATGTTGGATGACGTTTTCCTAAAGTCTAAAAAATCAATTCAAGAGCTTCATGATTATTATAATAATATCATTGCCCTTATGCCTGGTAACGTGTATTGGCTGGATAAGCAAAATGTTTTTTTGGGCTGCAACGATAAACACGCAGAGATGGCAAGATTAAATTCAAGAAAAGAAATTATTGGTAAAACTAATGCTGATTTGCCATGGAAAGATCAGGCTGAAGAATTAAATCGACTTAATAATCTTGTTATGGAAACAGGGATTAGCCACACAGCGGAAGAATACGCCGTTATGCCTAAAGGGCTTGTTGTTTATCTTTCTCAAAAAACACCACTTAGAGATAATAATAATGAAATTATGGGTGTTTTAAATGTATCAATGGATATTACAGAACGTAAAAAAATGGAAGCGGCTTTAAGGAGAGCAAAAGAAGTTTCTGATATTGCAAACCAAGCGAAAACTGAATTTATTGCCAACATGAGCCATGATATCTATACGCCTTTAAATGGAATTGTAGGTTTATCACAGCTTTTATATGAGCGATTAGAAAAGCAAGAAGATAAATTGCATTCTCAATGGATTAATGAAAGTGGTAAACAATTACTTTGTTTATTAAAAAGTGTTTTGAATATGGTTGCTGACGATCAGCTAATTGAAACCGATTTGCATGAAGAGCCATGGAATATTCGCAATATTTTGGCAGGGTTAATTCAATTATCTAATCCGGCAGCTAAAGTAAAAAAATTGGAGCTTCGTCTTGATATTGATGATTCAATCCCTGAGTGGTTGATTACCGATAATATTAAATTGCATCGTGTTTTACTGAATTTATTAGGTAATGCAATTAAATTTACTCACCAAGGTTCAATTAATTTAGCTGTAAAAGTTTTAAATGGAGAAGGTGAGTATTTGCAAATTGAATTTAGCATAACGGATACAGGAATAGGCATAAGCAAAAAATTACATGAGCAAATATTTCAACGTTTCTTTAGAGTAAATCCATCAGCACAAAGCGCTCCAGGCGGTCATGGTATGGGTTTATTTATAGCGCAAAATTATGTCAATTTACTGGGTGGGGATATTAAAGTTGAATCTGATTTAGGAAAGGGTGCGCAGTTTTCCTTTAGTTTGCCTATGAAAATTGCAGAAGATGGTTGTAAACAAACCACAAAAATGGCAAAGAGCCTTCATTCCATTGGTGAAAATCATTTACATATTCTTTTGGTTGAGCCTAACATTATTGCGCTTCGTTTTTTAGAAACTTTGTCAATGCAAGCTGGTTGTACTTTTGCTTCAGCCTCAGATGCAGAACAGGCACTTGAATTGGTAAAAACGATGGATTTTGATTTAATCTTAACTGACTTAGTCTTGCCTACCATATCATACAAAGAATTAATTAGTTATGTCCGTGCTTTCGAAAAAGCCTCATCTAAAAATCAATTGCGTATTATTGGTTTATGTAATGATGAAAATGAAGTTAATAATGAAGCTTTAAAAGTGGGTATATCTAAAGTAACTACCAAGCCTTTAAATCTAATAAAAATTCAAGAAATTATAAAAGAGTTTGCTTAGCGCATTTGCGACAGAAAAGCTGTCAATAAGGCAAATGGTAACATCTACGTTCATGTTGAAGAAGAGTAGTCTGACACATAGAAGAATGACAAGGTACTAACATAAGTTGGCTTATTAACCAATAATAATTTGCTGGCCTGGTTTTAAAATGCCGTTGGCAATCTTAGGATTTAAGCGAGTTAATACACTCACTTTCGTATTATTTTTCTGTGCGATACGACCTAGATTGTCGCCTGCTTTTACAATATATACACCAAATTGCATACTGCGTTTCCAAATAATTAATTGATTTCCTTTTTTCAACTTATCTTCTGGTTTTAATTTATTCCAGCCTCGTATTTCTGACGAACTGACATTGTATTTTTTAGATAATGTTTCATAGGAATCACTTGGTTGGACTATATGCACAACTTTGTAGCTTTGAATACTTGCAGGTTTATCTCTAAGTGGTGTTTGTTTAGGTTTTGCGGCAAGTACGGTTGTGTTTTTACTACTGGGTATAAGTATAGATTGGCCCATTTCTAACTTATCTGTTTTAAGTTGATTAAGTTCACGAATTAATTTCGAAGTTGTAAAATACTGTCTAGCAATACTATCTATATTCTCTTTAGACTTAACTGAATGGCGTGTAAAGCTAACTCGTTTTTCAGTCGGTAGGTTAGCGAGATTACGATTAAAATGCGCAACTTTATTGCTGGGAATAAGTAACTTAAATGGTTTGTAAGGGGCTGTTGTCCAGCGATTGAAACCAGGATTTAGTTTAATTAAGTCTTTATAAGAAATTCCGGCCAACCTGGCTGCATGATTGAGATCAATTTGGCTACCAATATTTACTTCTTCAAAATAAGGGATATGGGGGATTTCAGGCAGGGTTACTCGATAGCGTTGGGGATATTTAATAATTTCTGCCAGCGCTAATAGTCTCGGTACATAAGTTCTTGTTTCACTGGGAACTTGTAAGTCCCAAAAACGAATATTTCTAGTGCGGCCACTATTTTTGATAGCTCTCGACATAGTGCCTTCACCTGAATCGTAGGCGGCAATTGCGAGAAGCCAATTACCGTTAAAATATTTATTAAGATAAGTTAAATAATTTAGCGCAGCATCAGTAGAAGGGCGGATGCTTCGTCTGCCATCAAACCACCAATCTTGTTTTAAACCTAAATCATTCCCAGTTCCAGGCATAAGTTGCCAAAGCCCTGCTGCACCAACGCCAGAATACGCAAAGGGATCATAGGCGCTTTCTAGCATGGGGAGAAGTGCTAATTCGCCTGGCAGTTGCCTTTTTCTAATTTCGGTAACAATATGATAAATATAGGGTTCAGATTTAGCTAATTTTTGCAGATAGCCTGGATGAGCAATTAACCATTGTAATTGGGATTGAACTTCAGGCTGTGTTACTTCATGATTTAAAACAAGTTGGCTTCTTAACACATCCCAAACATTCGGTGCAAAGCTGGCGTGACTGTTATGCAATAGTTGAAAACTTGTTATAAAAAGCAAAAGTTTTAAATATTTAAAAAAGTTAAACCTCAAAAGATAGCCTTTATTGTTTATGGCCAACTAGTTTACTAAATATTCCTTGATCAATAAATGTTTTTGTTTTGTTTTTAATCTAAAGGTTTTTTATTTTAACATAAATAGGCTTTTTAACGAAACTCATCTTTTTGTTTTCGTAATTCTCTAAAGATATGAATTAAACTTTGCTCATTTAATTCCTCACTTAAAGTTTGTAAATGGGTAATTCTTAAAAAGGGATTGATTTTCATTTCTCTTTCTAGAGAGGAGGGTAAACTACATAAACCATTATTTGCTAATTCAAGATAATATTCACTAATTTCTAAATTATCAGGTTCTACTAAAGTTGCAAAACGTAAATTTTGCCTTGTATATTCATGCGCACAAAAAATTTTAGTTTCCAAAGGGAGAGTCATTATTTTTTGCAAAGAATGATAAAGTTGTTCCATGGTCCCATCAAAAACACGGCCACAGCCGGCTGAAAACAAAGTATCACCACAAAAAAGCCATAGTTGATTAACTTCAAAAAAACTTATGTGCGTAGCTGTATGGCCTGGGGTTTCTATTACTTTAAATTCATAAGTCCCAAGCTTTATTGAACTATTGTCATTAACAACCTGCATCAGGGGAAAAGATAAGTTTTCGGGGCCAAAAATTCTAAGTTCAGAATTGGTATAAAGCAGCTCTTCGACACCGCCTATATGATCTGAATGATGGTGCGTTAGTAATATGGCTTCAAGGATTAAGTCCCTGCTTTTAAGAAAGGTTAAAAGAGGCAAAGCCTCTCCAGGATCAATACAATAGGCTTTTTTATTGTCTTCATCGACAATAGTCCAAATATAATTATCAGTAAATGCTTTGACTGGATAAACAACCATACATCACATTAATATAAAGATTCTAATTAATTATAGTAAAAGAAGACTGGTTTGGATTAAAAATTTGCGTTAAATTTTTAAGAATTTCATTCATTTCTTCTTTTAAGGTATAGGGTGGATTAATAATCCATAAACCGCAGCTTGTCATTCCAGGAGTTGGCTCTTTAGTTAAATGAAATTCAATACCAAAGCTATCCTTCGTGATAGACCTTAAGTTCCTTAACAATTGTTCATGCAAGTAAGCATCGATAATAGGATACCATAGACAATAAATACCAGTAGAAAAACGGGCGTAAGCTTTTTTTATGGCTTGAGGAACTGTTTTATATTCCTGTTTTATTTCAAAAGAGGGATCAATAAAAATAAGACCACGGCGCTCTTTAGGTGGTAATTGCGAATGGAGATTATCAATGCCATCACTATGACTAAAAAAAACACGCTTATTTTTTTTAGGTAATTTCTGTAAAATTTCAAATTCTCTTGGATGTAATTCGCAACAAAAAAGTCTATCTATCTCTCTTAATTCGGATATTGCAATTAATGGGGAGCCTGGATAATATCGAAGTTCATTTGTAGGATTTAGTTCCTTTAGCAAGGAAAGATAGGGACTAGAAAGCTTAGATAGCTTTGATTTTTGCCCCCATAAAAGATTAATACCTTGCAAGTACTCACCTGTTTTTAAAGCTTGACTGTCTTTTAAATCATACAACCCTTTCCCAGAATGAGTTTCTAAATAAAAAAGGGGTTTATCTTTAGTGATAAGGTATTGGATAAGGCGAGTTAAAGTCAAATGTTTGACTACATCAGCAAAATTGCCGGCATGATAACCATGTTGATAACTAAGCATATAAAACTTTGAAAATAAGAATATCTAAGTATAACGTAGCTTAATAATTAGAGATAGATTTTATTTATTTTGATAAAGTTAGTTGCAGAAAAACCCGGAATTTAAATTTCCTAAAGTGAGTATTCAAGCCTTGGTGCAGTGAAACGTAGATAGAACCTCGTCTTTTCGAGCCTTAGCGAAGCAATTCAGAACGATGGTCAATTATAAATCCGAAATGGATTGCTTCACGATGTACGCAATCATGATATTGAAGTCTGGATGGGATGGAGGCTCTTCGAGGCGTAATCCTGGAGACGAAACTCGGATTACGCTTCGCTTCATCCAGGCTAAATTTTAAATGGTTTTTTTCAAAAAATAGCATTTTGAATGAGCTCGGGTATAGATAACCTTATGTTTCTTTATTCGGTAGCTATACATCTTAAATTTTTAATGGTCTGTGTATCAGGGTCATATTTACCATAAAAAGTAAGAGTTTCCTTTTTTTGCACGACAGCACAATCGGCAGGAACCCCTTTTATTTTATAAAACTTATAGTCTTTTAGATCCCAGATAGCAATATCTTCTATTCTATAACCTTCATTGTTAAAACCAATGTCACAACGTTCGGTATGTGGCGATATCATTTTTCCATAATAACCATCTTTTGTTTCTAAATGAGTCATACCGAGATTTAAAAGGAATTTACCCGATTTAGGAAATTCTATTTCATTTTTAAAGCAAGGTGACCAGCCATTTTTGCCGGCAAAGGCAAGGCTTGTCAGACAAAGCATAGCAATGATTGGTTTAAGTTTTTTCATTTCACTGTCCGTCAAATATTTATTCAGGTCAATTTAAGCAAATTGAAAAAAATATAGCAATATTGGATTGAAAATTGCTTCCAATAAATTAGATAAGCCTCAACCTAATAAGGGGTTAAAAATGACTTATAGCAATATTCACCAATTATTTGAAGAAAAAGCAGAAATTTTAAAAAATGATATTGCTGTTGTAGATGCTAATAAAAGTCTTAGTTATCAACAATTAAATGAGATGGCTAATAAGCTTGCTCATTTGTTACGGGTAAAAGGTATTCAACCAGGAATGGTTGTAGCGCTTTGCATGGAGCGGAGTATTGATGTTTTAATTGCGATGATGGCTACTTTAAAAGTAGGGGCAGCCTATCTTCCTTTAGACATTAATTACCCTAAGGCTCGCTTGGATTTTATTTTAGAGGATAACCATAATCCTTTTATTATCATTGATAAACAATATTCCAAACGGTATGAGAATTATACAGGCAAGCTATTTTGCTATGATGAAGCTGCTTTTATTGAAGAACCAAAAGAAAATTTAAATTTAAATCTGAGTGACAGAAATTTAGCTTATATTATTTATACCTCAGGCTCTACTGGTGTGCCTAAAGGTGTTTTAATAGAGCATAGAAATGTTCTTCATTATAGTGCTTGGTTTGCAAAATATGCTGCTATTAAAAATAAAAATAGCATTGATTTTTCATCTAACTATATTTTTGATATGGCGGTTACAAGTTCAATTATCCCGCTAATGCTTGGTTTAAAAATATATATTTGCCAAGATAAAGTGAAAAAAAATGCAGGGCCTTATCTAAAATTTTTAGCAAAAAATAAAATTGAACTTATAAAAATTACTCCAAGCTATTTGAAGTTGCTTATTCATCAAATTAAAGAAAAAGCAATAAAATTACCACATTTAAAAATGATAGTGATAGGTGGCGAGAATTTACCAACGGTTGATTGTGCTACCTGGCTAACTCATTATCCTCATCATCAAATTGTTAATGAATATGGTCCTACAGAGACAACAGTTGCTGTTTTAGAGCAAAAAGTAATTTCAAAGACAGTTGCAAACTTTGGGGTACATATTCCAATAGGTAAACCTAGTTTTAAAATGCCTTGTTATATCCTTGATGAGGAACTCCACCCTGTTAAAGTCAATGAAATTGGTGAAATTTATATTGGTGGAAAAAGTGTTGCTCGTGGTTATTTAAACCAAAAAGAGCTTAGTGAAAATAAATTTATTAAAAATCCTTTTAGCTCAAATGAAAAATCAAGGCTCTATAAAACAGGAGATTTAGGTCAATTGCTTGCGGATGGAAGCATTGAATATTTAGGGCGTATTGATGATCAGGTTAAGATTCGAGGTTTCCGTGTAGAACCTGCTGAGATTGAACTTGAGATTGCAAAGATGAAAGCAATCAAAGATGTAATTGTGCTACCTAAGGATAATCATTTTGGAGAAAAATATTTAGTTGCTTACTTTATTAAACAAAATAAAGATGAGTCTTTTTTAGCAAAACAAATTAAAGATTATTTAGATGAGCGTATTCCTTCGCATATGATTCCTAGTTTTTTTATGGAGCTTACACATTTTCCTTTAACAGCTAATGGAAAAATAGATAAAAAAACCTTACTTGAAGAAGAAAATAATCCGCGTAAAACCATTATAGTTGCTCAAACTGAATTAGAAAAAAATCTTGTGGCAATATGGGAAGAAGAGCTTGATATTAGGCCTATTGGTACTAAAGATGTATTCTTTGAACTAGGAGGACATTCGCTTTCTGCTGCAAGAATTATTTCTAAAATTAATAATCTTTATGGCCAAGAGCTTTATTTGCATCAGTTTTATCAAATGCCAACGATTAATAAATTAGCTACTTTAATTGATGAAAAAAAGAATGTCGTTATAGCCAAAGATAATGAAAGAAAAAAATTAAATGTAAATATACCTAAATTAGCTTTAGGTGATTTCCAATTACTATTATGGATATCAAACGTTTTTGCCCCTAAAGCGAAACGCTTTAATATTACGGGTAAACGCCATTTTCATGGCTCGTTAGACATTGATGCCCTAAATCGAGCTTTTAGCTATGTATTACATAAACATGAGATATTGAATTACACAATTTCAAAAATTAGACCTATAGAAAAATTAAATTCAAACTTAAGTTTTTGTTTAGAAAGGCGTAATCTGCGTTCGCTTTCAGTTGATGAAAGTAATGAAAAGTTAAAAGAGTCACTTAAGGAATTTTTATATCTTTATCCTTGGCCAAAAAATACAGTTCAATTAAAGGCTACTTTATTTGAGTTAAAGGATAATTATTTTGAATTGCAAATTTGTTTGCCTCATATGATTTCAGATGATTTTTCCGCTGATATTATTTTTAAAGATCTTAATCATTATTATCTACAAATTATAGAAAATAAGAGAATAGATGAGGTTGACGTTGATAGGGGTTATTTAAGCTTCGTTATAGCGGAAGATAAGTATCAGCAATTATACATTGAAAGGGATCTTATCTTTTGGCAAGAGTACTTAAAAAATGTGAATTTATTTAAATTTCCAGAAGAATATGTTGTTCATGATATGACGGGAAAAAATTATTCAACCTTTGTCGAAGTGCCTGAATTTTATATCAAAAATCTTAAAGATTTTAGTTTGCAAAATCACTTGGGTTTTAATGTTGGGATTATTTCGGCTTTTATTAAAACCTTAGCTGAATTAAATCCAGATAATATTAAAAACAATATCTTTATCAATATTGTTAAATCAATGCGAAATGATGCGCATTATGATAATTCTTTAGGTTGTTTTTTACGATTAGATCCATTGAAAATCAAATTTAAAAAGGATAACAACCTTCTTGCAATAGCAAAACAGGTGCGCAGAGAAACAATTAATACAAGCCCATATCAACGTAGTTTTAGCTTAGCAAAATTAGCAAGTCTACCTATTTTCCCCAAAAGTAGGTTTAAAACAAAATTTCTATCTGCTTTTGCAAACGTATATACAAAAATATTTGCCAAACCTAAATTAAATAAGGAAATTTTAAGACAGACCCTGCTTATGACACCACCAAAGATAAATAACGAATTTATTATTAATGTGAATATTGGCACCGGTTTTATAAGCGATAAAAAATTATCAAATTCTTTTTTAGGACTAGAGCAAGAAATAGGAACGATTGAAAAAAATGACATGTTAAATATTAATAATGTTTTAGACTTTGTGTGTATTCGCAAAGAGGATGGTAAAGCTTATATTGTGATATCTGCAAATCTAGAGCCTGAATATAGGAAAAAAATAGCGATGAATTTGATTAATAACATGCAAGTTAAATTAAAGGAACCTATTGTTATTGAATAGAAAATAAGATTTTACAGACTATATCTGTTTCTGATACATTCTCATTTCTTTTTTTGACCGAGGAGGAAAGTAAGATGAAAAATGTTTTAGCTATAGTCTTTGCTTTATTTAGTATTTCTTCTTTTGCTGCTTGTACCAATGCTTTACCTACAAATAATCCTGGCTTTTGTGCTTCTTTTAAAGTGGCTGCAACTTGCTATTGTGTGGCTAAAGGTCTTCCTGCTGGAATGTGCCAAGATATGAAGGTGCTTTATAACCGTATGGTGGGTACTTTTGGAACTCTAGATCGTGCTTGTGCCTATCAAAATAATACAAGTAAACAGGAATGTATCGATGACTGGAATTGCTATCTTGGTGGCAAAACAGATTCT
>JAIUOG010000039.1 GCA_020161725.1 Pseudomonadota bacterium | reverse complement strand
CTTGCCTCAAAACTTTTTACTTCGCATTCAACAAGATCCTTCAAAAAGCTACGCATTTTTCAGGATGACAAGCGCACTGTCATTCTGAACGTAGTGAAGAATCTGCTTGTTGATGACGGCTTCTTTGCTAGAATGGTCATTCTAGCAAAGGCGGGAATCCCTCATTTACAAAGCTTAAATGACGGTAATTTGTTCACGTCAATCCTGAGCACAAGTCAGGTTTGTAAAAAACGGACTTTATTACTATTAAACTTGTAAATCCTTTTTCTTCTCTCTAAAAAGTGTTTGTTTTAATTTCTTTAAAACAGGATTTTGCTCTTGTGGTTTTTTATTTTGATGATTTTTAGCAATATAAGTATACAGTGTGGGTACGACAAATAAGGTAAAAGCAGTACCAATAATTAGGCCGGATGATATCACAATTCCAATATCAAAGCGGCTTACAGCTCCAGCGCCCGATGCCCTTAATAAAGGAAAGACACCAAAAACCATTGCCGCTGTGGTCATGAGAATTGGCCTTAATCTAAGGGCGGTTGCTTCTTCAACCGCTTCTCGCGGAGAAAGATTTTTCTCACGTTGTAATTGATTAGCAAAGTCGACTATTAAAATACCATGTTTAGAAATTAGGCCAATCAGAGTAATGAGACCCACTTGCGTGTAAATATTGATTGAGGCTAAACCTAAATTAAGAGGAATTAAGGCGCCGCAAATAGACATAGGTACTGAAATCAGTACGACTAAAGGATCTCTAAAGCTTTCATATTGAGCTGATAATACTAAGAAAATAACAATAATCGCTAAGAAAAAGGCAAATAAAAGGGCATTACCCTCTTGTTTAAATTGTCTGGACTGGCCTGCATAATCATAACTAAAACCTTTAGGTAAAATCTCTTTTGCTTCTTGCTCTAAAAAGGCAAGACCCTGACCTAAAGTAACGCCAGGCATCATCACTGCTTGTAAGGTTGCAGAGTTTAGCTGTTGGAAATGAGATAAGGCATTAGGACTAATTTTTTCTTTAGCAGTGACAACAGTTGAAAGAGGAACCATACTGCCATTATTGGTTCTTACAAAAATTTGCGATAGCTGTTCTGCTGTCATTCTATATTGCCTATCTAACTGAGGAATAACCTGATAGCTTCTTCCCTCAAGATTAAAATAGTTAATATAACCGCCTGAAAGAGCAGAGGTTAAGCTTGAACCAATGGTTTGCATATCTAAGCCCAATTGAGAGGCTTTGGAACGATTAATATTGAATTCAATACCCGGTTGGTTAAAACGCAAACTGTTATCCATGAAAATGAATAAACCACTTTGATTTGCTTTAGTCATTAATTGAGTTGATACATCAAATAGGCTTTTGAAGTCATTGGTTGTTTTAATCACAAATTGAATTGGTGTACCGCCGCCGCTTCCAGGAAGTGGGGGCGGAATAAGGGAGAAGGACTTAATACCAGAGATGGCATCTAATTTTTGTTGTAAATCTGCCTTCATAGCAAATTGACTTCTTTTTCTTTCATTCCAAGGTTTTAGCACAAGACCTGCAATCGGTGCGTTGGTATTAACGACGAAATAGTTTGCAGTTTCTGGATAAGACTTAAAAATTTCTTCAAAGGGTTTCGTAAAGGATTCAACATAATTAATAGTTGCTGATTGAGGCGCAGTTCCCACAATAAAAAAGAAACTCTGGTCTTCTTCAGGCGCTGTTTCTTTCGGTGTATGACTATATAAAAAGGGCAGCATTACAAATATGGTGGCAATTAAAACTAAAATAATTTCTCTTGTATCCAATAAGCTATGTAAAACGCGCTGAAAACGTTCTTTTAATTGATTAAAGCGTCTATCAATATATCGTGCAAAACTACCCATGCCAGCTTCTTTAGACAGCAATTTTGAACACATCATGGGGGTTAGAGTTAAGGCGATAATACCCGAAATAGCAACTGCTGATGCAAGAGTAAAGGCAAATTCCTTAAAAAGAGCCCCAGTTAAACCGCCCATAAAACCAATAGGCGCATAGACTGCAGCTAAAGTAATCGTCATCGCAATGACGGGTATTGCGATTTCACGAGCACCGATGAGTGCTGCTTCTAAGGGTTTTTTGCCTTCTTCAATATGACGATGTACGTTTTCTACCACCACAATCGCATCATCCACCACAAGGCCGATCGCCAAGACAAAGGCTAGAAGAGTGAGAAGATTAATTGAATAGCCTAAGAAAAGCATGAGCGTACAAACGCCAACCATGGATAAAGGAATAGTGATAACGGGTATTAATACAGAGCGTGCTGAACCTAGGAAAAGGAAAATAACCATCACGACAATAAGGGCTGCTTCAACGATAGTATGAATTACCTCATTAATAGAGGCTCTGATAAAATCAGTTGCATCATAAACAATTGTACCTGTTAAAGAGGGGGGGAAGTCCTGCTTAATAGCTGGAAGCATATCTCTTACTTTAGAAATAACGGTAAGTGGATTTGCCGTAGGGGTAGGGGTTATAGCAATAAAAATCGCTTTCTTACCATTAAAACGTACAGAGGTATTGTAATCTTGAGAGCCAAGCTCAATTTTACCTACGTCTTTTAAGCGAATAATTGAATTGTGATTAGTACGAACAATTAAATCACCAAATTCTTTCGCATTATTTAAATCCGTTTTCACGGTCATGTTATAAGCAAAATATTGGGCTTTGGTATTTCCTGCTGCAGTTAAAAAATTATTTTTAGCTAGCGCTGCTGACACTTCAGAAGGGGTAACATTTAAGGCTGCCATTTTCACAGGATCAAGGAAGATTCGCATGGAATAGGTAGCAGCCCCTAAAATTTCTGCCTTGGCCACACCTTCTGCTGTTTCAAGCTGAGGTTGGACTACGCGATTGGCATAATCGGTAATTTGCTGTGGCGTCATATCTTGGCTATCAAGACTGATATACATGAGAGGAGTAGAGCTATCAGAGCTTTTTAAAATAACCGGTTGCTGTGCTTCTTTAGGTAAACGGTTTAAAGTTTGTTGTACCTTCGATAAAACATCAGTAAAAGCGACCTGAGGATTAAAATTTAGTTTCACGTTAAGTGTAATGGTACTTAAGCCTTGGGTGCTTGACGAGGTCATGTAGTCAATCCCTTCCGCACTGGCAATCGATGCCTCCAATGGGCTTGTAATAAAACCTGAAATAAGTTCGGCATCAGCTCCTGGGTAGGCTGTAGTAACCGTAATGACCGTATTATCCATCCTAGGGTATTGGCGAACTTGTAAGTTTAAAATCGAATTTAAGCCAAATAAAAAGATAAGTAGGCTTAAAACAGTGGATAAAACGGGGCGCTTAATGAATAAATCGGTAAACTTCATATTAAATCCTGAAATAATCTAAGCTAAAAGGCACAAAACCTTTTAGCTTTTGGGATGATTATTGGGTCATTTTATTAGGGGCTAGGTTGTTATCAAGTTTTACTTCATTATTGATGACAACAGTAGTGCCATTTTGTAATTTAAATTCGCCAGCACTAACAATAAGGTCACCTGATTTAAGTCCTTTTTTAATCAAGGTATAGTTTCCTTCCTGGCCTGCTGTCTCAATAAAACGGCGTTCTGCATGTAAAACAGGTTTGCCTGCCTTGTCTTTAGCTTCTTTATCTTTTTTGATAAGAAAGACGGAATTTCCATAAAGACTATAAGAAATTGCTGTAGAAGGTAGTGCTATAACCTTAGGAATAGCCGCTTCTTTAATTTTAATCGCAGCAAACATGCCGGGGATAAAGGCATATTGAGTTGTTTGATTTTGCTTATTTTGCTCAGTACTACAACGTATAATAGTTTTTCCACTCGCCTTTTCAATTGCTGCTTTTGCTAAAGTAGTTTTAGGATCTTTTAAGGCAGCTAAAGGACAGTTTGCCAAGGTTGCTTGCACTAAAATATTATGAGTATTGGTATCTACTTTGGAGTTAATAGCAGTAATCTGGCCCTCAAATAAATAATCAGGAAATTCTTCTCGACTGAAATGAAGAGGTTGATTGATTTCTAACTTTTTAGCTAACTCTTCAGGTAGATAGAATTCTAAGTAAAGAGGATCTAGTGATTGTAGTGTAACAACCACTGATTGACCTGGGGTGATGTATTGACCTAAGTTAACTTGGCGAATACCTAATTGGCCAGCAAAGGGTGTTAAAATGTGTTTTTTCAAAACTTCGGCTTCTGATCTCTCAACATTGGCTTTAGCTTGTTCAAGGCTTGCTGTACTTTCATCTAATACCGAACTTGAAACAGCCCCACGCTTAAAAAGATCTTGCTGTCTTTTATAATTAAGCTCTTTTAAAACTAGCTCTGCTTTATTAAATTTTAATGTGGCTTCTTCAACTCGGTCATCAATATCAATTAGAGGGCTGTCTTTTTCTAGATATTGGCCTGATTCAAAATGAATGTTGGTAATATTGCCTGAAGATTGTGCATTGATATCTACACCATTGATAGCAACAAAGTTACCCACGGCTGAAATAGTAGGATACCAATCTTTTTCTTCAACTTGGATAGATGCGACATTGACCGCTGGCGGAGAAAAGTTAGCGAAAAAACGCTTAATCATATAAGTTTTTAAAAAGTTAAAACCAACGATTCCCCCAAAAACAACCGATAGGGCAATGATCATTATTTTCATGCGTTTGTTCATTTAATGACCTTTGAGCTGCAAGAAGGTTGTTAATATACCATATTTGCGCAAGATATCATGCTAAATCGTTTTATTTGTCTTTCTCTTCTGTTTAAAAAGTGAATATGTAGAGATAGTTTTTTGATTAGGAGTTTGAACGGATTTCCACCGAAGCTAAGAATGAAGAATTGACCCCTCTTTCCTTGTGGGGAAGGGCTCCCGAAGGGCAGGAAGAGGGGTAATCTAAATATTTTTAATCATTTATTCCCTAAGTAATCAAAGAATTAAATAATCTATCTCCTGGATAACTATTATTTCTGTTCTAAAATTAGATTAATAAAATAATTTAAGGGCATCAATGGACTCGCTTAAGTCTGCTGACAATAAGAATGAGCCGCGTTTTTATGCTCCTTATATTATATTGTTTTTTATTAGTATTGCCTCCAGTATGCTACCACCACTTTTAGGTGCTTTATTTCTTAAACCTTATGGTTTTCTACCTGATGCGCTCCATAATGCAAGATTAAATGCATATACTGCGTCCATAGGTTTTTATTTTGTCGGGTCTATTTTTGGTGGTTATATCTGTGGTGTTTTATGCGATAATGTGGGTGAAAAAAAAGTATTATTATTTTATTGTATTGGCTCTTTAATTGCTCTTTTGCTTTCTTGTTTTAGCTTAGTAATTGCTAATCTTTCTTTGTTTTTCCTGAGCAGAATAATCGATGGCTTTTCTACATCGAGGGTTGCTCTTTTATCTTTACTTGCTCGTTTTAATGAACCTAAATCCTCTGTTTTTAGAAAAGCAGAAATAATGAATGCCTTAGGCTTATTTTTAGGCCCCTTAGCCTGTGGATTCTTGGTGAATTTTAAAAGTGAAGTTCCCCTTTATTATTATGCCACGCCTTTTTTAATCGCTTTAGCAATGAATACAATCAATTTGTTTTTTATTCTACGATTTAAGGAACGCAAAATTATAAAAGGAGAAGGTAGAGTCAAGTTAAAAGATTATAAACACCCCATTTTTATTGAATTTTCATTATATCAATTGGCCTGGTATTTTTATTTTATTGCTATTGTGCCTATAGCTATTTATCGATTTGGGTTTAATAGCTCGCAATTGGGTATTTTATTTTCAGCGATGATTGCAATTTATATTCTTTTTTTAAATCTTATACGCCTTTTACCTACACAAGCAATTGAAGCGAAAAAAGGTCAAAATTTAGTTATTTTAGTTGGAATTACTGCTTTGATTAGCATAGGTTTTTTTCGAACGATGCCTATTTTTTTTCTTGGTAATTTCTTTATTCTTTTGGCAACCTCAATTTTAACACCAGAATATTTAGCGGCAGTGTCAAAGGTTGTTTCTAAAGATCATTATGGCGTTGTGATGGGAATACAAACGACTATTATTGCTTGTTGTTCAGCAGCAGCTGCTTTTATTTCAGGTTTAATGTTGGATTTTTTCCTTGGCCTACCTCTCTATTTTGCAGCGCTTTTGCTATCCATTTTATTATTTTACAGACTTTGTTCTAAAGTGACTTCCTAGAAAATAGCTATACTTAAAAATAGGCTCTATAGGAGGCAAAATGGCTCGCGCGATATGGAAAGGAGATATTTCTTTTGGCATGGTATCCATACCCATTGCTATTTTTCCTGTAAAAAATGAAAAAAAACTTAAATTTCATCTCTTAGATAAACGCGATAATTGCCGTATTCATTACCAAAGGGTGAATGATGCAACGGGGAAAAATGTAGGCTGGGATGATATCGTTAAGGGTTATGAAATTGATAAGGATAATTACGTCGTTATTCATGAGGACGAATTTAAAAAAGCCAGTCCTGATATTTTTAAAACCATTGACATAGAAGAATTCGTTAATTTTTCAGAAATAGATAGCTTATATTTTGATAAACCTTATTACCTTGTTCCAACATCTAAAAATAAAAAAGCCTATGTCCTATTAAGAGAATCTTTAAAAAAATCAAAGAAGGTAGGTGTCGCGAAAGTCATCATCCGTACAAAAGAATCTTTAAGCATTATTTTAGCGCATGAAGATGCTTTGATTTTAAATCTGCTTTCTTTTAAAGAGGATATTGTGGAAGAAAAAGAATTAGAGCTACCTTCAGCTAAATCAAGCAGTTTCAAGATAAATGATAAAGAAATGAAAATGGCGCTTTCTTTAATCAATGAAATGACCAATAAATGGCAGCCTGAAAAATACCATAATGATTATCGCGAAGCTTTAGAAAAATATATTGAAAAACAAATCAATAAACCACAAAAACCTAAACATAAAGGCGCTAAATCACATGCAAATGAAGATGTGGTTGATTTTATTGCTCTGTTAAAACAAAGCATGAAAAAGAAAAATATGAAGTCAATAATGAAAAAAACGAAAAAATAATAAAAAGATTAGCCCAGTTAAGAATAAGCAAGTATCATCAATCTTAGTGAATAATAAGGTTAGATGATGAGTATCTTAGTCTTTGATATAGAAACAATACCTGATGTTGATGCTGGGCGAAAATTATATGATTTACAATCCCTTTCAGATGCCGATGCTGCAGAAGCGCTTTTTGCCTTGCGCCGTGCCAAAGTAGGCCATGATTTTTTACCGCATCATTTACAAAAAGTGGTCGCTATTTCCTTAGTTTTAAGCCAGGGTAATCAAATTAAAGTTTGGTCTTTAGGCGATGAGCAATCCGATGAAAAAGATTTAATTAGCCGTTTTTTTAAGGGGATTGAAAAATATACTCCAACTTTAGTTAGTTGGAATGGCTGTGGTTTTGATTTACCCGTATTGCATTATCGAGCGCTTCTCCATGGAGTTCAGGCAGGTGCCTATTGGGAAGTGGGGGAGAATCAATCTAATTTCCGCTGGAATAACTATTTAAGTCGTTTTCATTACAGACATACTGATTTGATGGATGTTATAGCCGGTTATCAAAATAAAGCCTTTGCTCCCTTAGATGAAATAGCGACCATGCTAGGTTTCCCTGGGAAAATGGGAATGAGTGGCGCTAAAGTTTGGGAGCAATACCAAGCTTATCAATTAAAATCGATTCGCGATTATTGTGAAACTGATGTTTTAAATACCTTTTGCGTGTATCTACGCTTTGAATTAATGCGTGGTTTAATTTCAGAAAATGAATATCATCAACAAATTGATAATCTAAAATTGTATTTGACTTCGGAGCAAGATAAAGCCCACTTACAAGAATTTTTATCAAAGATGGCTTAATTTTCTGCTTATCTAACCTCTCCCTACGCCCCGTGACTTGTTCCTGAGCGATCCTCACAAAATTTAATCATAGAAGTGCTCTCACCCCGAGCACTCATAGAGCACCTAATTAGGCTTCTATTTGTCATTCCAGCAAAGGCGGGAATCCATTTATCAGACAAAGTAAAGTGCTGCTTTAAGAAATAGATTCCCGCCTTTGCTGGAATGACAGGATATTGTGGGATAACAAACTGTTCTTATTACGCCTCTTCATGCACATCAAAAAAATTACTAATTCTATCAAAAATTATGCTCATTTTTTGTGAGGAACCTTCAGGACTTGTTCGCGGGGTCCAGGTAAAAATGTGTTATTGCCAAGTAACGGTAGTGTTAAAATAATACAATCTGATTAAGGTGCTGTTTATTTTTTGTCCTTTATTCTATAAAATAAATTCCTAATCTTATTTGCGAAGGGGTTATCTATGCCGCTATCTTGTGAAGATTTACACTCAGGGGATCTTGTTCTTTTTAAAATAAATGGAGAACTATTTCATGTGGGAATTTTTGATTCCGAAGAAGATAGAGTCTCTAATTTAATTGATGCGACTTCTAATAAAGGCGTAGCTCGAAGCACATTAGAGGGGTTATATCATACTCTCAGTAATTGCACTAAGACTGGTAATTTATTTGGTATTTTTGATAATAAATTAGAGGTATCTGTGGTACGCAGCAAAAAATTGAGCGGGCAAAAAATCGCCGAGCAAGCAGAATTTTGGCGGTTATGTGGCCTTAGCTATGATGTCGGTAGTTTAGCGAATATAGTAGAGACAACTTGGAGCCCACTTGCTACACATTCAAATGAAGAAATAAATACTAACATAAATAGATACTGGAATTATGCAAAACGATCGCATACCGTACTTATTGAAAATCCTACTCCACCTGGAACATTGATAGTCATATGTTCATTCTTTTTGACGCCAATTTGGAATTTACCAAAATCGTTTGTGAACTTGTTTGTTAATCTTATTCATTATTTGAGTGATGATTCGAATGAAAAAAAAGAGTCAATGCCGGTAAATAAAGGGGTTAATTGTGCTGGTTTTGTATTGTCTACCCTTGCTGCTGTTGCTTTAAAAGATGAAACTAAATCCGCATTTGATATTGAGAAATGCAAAGAAAAATTAGGCCCTATTGCAACTATTAATCCAGATAATTACAGTTTAAATGAAATAATGGCTAATGTTTTTAATAATGCTGAATTTTTCGAAGATTTGGGTGTCCTAGATACTAAAAATTTATCTAGAAAAAGCTTTGATAAAGAGAGTTATCGTGAAGAACAAAGACAAGATGCTATCGCCACTGAAGGGTTAAAGACATTCTAAGCTAAACTAATTTTTAATTTATTCTCTTTCATTTTTGTTCTTATTATGCACAAAAATCAATTGACTAAATTAAGAACTTTGTTACCATCTTATTTCCAATCTATTTAGAGGTTAACCATGAAGTTAAGAGCGTTATTATTTACCTTATGTTTCGCTATATTTAGCACATCTTTTGCTACTAATAGCCACCATACGCATCCAAAGGCAAATACAGCAGATAGTAAAAAAGCGGTTAAAATGGCTGGATATTGCGAAGTTGAAATCGTTAATCGTAGTTATGATGATGTAACAGTCTATGGTCGTTTTGATGATGGTAGTCCATTACAGCCTTTTAATATTTATGCTCGAGAAATACCACATTATATTGACCTTTATTATTATGGTTACTGCCATAGCGGTATTAGTCTTTATATTGAGTCTTTTGGCCATTATTCGGTTTTTGAAGGTTATGTTCCTGCTGGAAGCACAGTTGAAATTGTACCTTTCTTTGGTTCAAAAATGAAAGTTGAAATACACGCAAAATAAATTAATTAAATCTTGACTTAAGGGCACGTTTTTTTAAGATCGTGCCTTTATTTTTTAAAGGATTTTTAAATGCGTGCTTATTTATCTGCCTTAATATTATCACTACCACTCTTGGCGCATAGCCAGTCTTATAACCATCAGCATCATGCTCATTCGGGTGCCGCGGAAATTGCCCCTAAAAATTATCAATATCATTCACCTAAATTTGCACCTAATATGCAACGCCACGGAAATGATAGAATGTACCCACACCAATCCACAACTCATGGCAGGCAATTGCAACGAAATCGCCATAGAAAGCACGGCTAGTTGAAACGGGTACTTTGTGCTACTCTATCAAGCTTTGGAATTTACGAGTAAAAGCATGTCAAAAATGATTAGAAATCTACTCTTAGTTTTGATAAGCCTAACTATCATAGGATGTGATGCAACACCAACAACCGAAAGTACGGGCCAATATATTGATAATTCAGCCTTAACTGTAAAAGTAAAGGCCGAATTAATTGACAAATTAGGCGCGGATGGACTAGCTATTAAAGTGAAGACTTATAAAGGGCAAGTGCAATTAAGTGGTTTTGTTAACAACCGAGTCGTTAAACAAAGAGCTGCTTATTATGCTTCACATCTTTTAGGTGTTAAAAAAGTCATTAACAATTTGATAGTGAAGTGAAAGCAATAATTATCAGGGGGGGATTATGTTCGATAAAAGCTATACTATTGCTCAATTTGACGAGGAGTTATCGAAGGCTATTGAAGCTGAGCGTCAACGTCAGGAAGATAATATTGAATTAATCGCTTCTGAAAACTATGCAAGTCCAAGAGTCCTTGAAGCGCAGGGCTCTGTTTTAACCAACAAATATGCTGAAGGCTATCCTGGTAAGCGTTATTATGGCGGTTGTGAATACGTTGATATCGCTGAAGATTTAGCGATACAAAGAGCAAAACGTCTATTTGATGCGGCCTACGCTAATGTTCAACCCCATTCAGGATCGCAGGCAAATGCTGCTGTTATGATGAGTCTTTTGAGTCCAGGTGATACCATTTTAGGCATGGCTCTTTCGCATGGCGGTCATTTAACGCATGGCTCAAAAGTCAATTTTTCAGGTAAATTGTATAAGTCTGTTGAATATGGCTTAAACCCAGCTACTGGTTTAATTGATTACGATAATTTAGAAAAATTAGCTCTAGAACATAAGCCTAAACTTATTATTGCAGGTTTTTCTGCCTATTCTCAGGTTCTTGATTGGGCTAAATTCCGTGCCATAGCTGATAAGGTTGGTGCTTATTTAATGGCTGATATGGCGCATGTAGCAGGTCTTGTTGCTGCTAAACTGTATCCATCGCCAATACCTTATGCGGACGTTGTAACAACAACAACGCATAAAACATTAAGAGGTCCGAGAGGCGGGCTGATTCTTGCACGTGCTAATGAAGAAATTGAGAAGAAATTAAATTCAACGGTTTTCCCTGGTACTCAAGGTGGGCCATTGATGCATGTTATCGCAGCGAAAGCAGTTGCTTTGGCAGAAGCATTGCAACCCGAATTTGCGGAATACCAAAAGCAAGTGCTTGCAAATGCGAAAATGATGGCAAAGGTATTAATGGATAGAGGTTATTCAATTGTGTCAGGTGGCACTGAAAATCATCTTTTACTTGTCGATTTAATTAATAAGGGTATTACAGGTAAAGAAGCTGATGCTGCTCTTGAAAAAGCCAATATCACTGTTAATAAAAATTCAGTACCCAACGACCCCCGCTCCCCTTTTGTAACATCGGGGCTTCGTTTAGGAACACCGGCGATCACGACTCGTGGTTTTAAAGAAGCTGAAGTGCAATTAATTGCCAATTATATTGCTGATATATTGGACGATATTCATGATGAAGCAAGGATTAATGCAATCAAAGAGAAAGTGTTGCATTTATGCCATGAATTTCCGGTTTATAGGTAATTATGTACTGTCCATTTTGTCAAGCAGAAGAAACGAAAGTAATCGATTCAAGATTGGTTGCCGAAGGTGCTCAAGTCAGAAGACGCCGTGAGTGTTTAGATTGTCACGAGCGTTTTACGACTTTTGAAACCGCAGAGTTAGTAATGCCATCGATTATAAAAAGAGATGGCCGGCGTGAAGGATTTAATATCGCGAATTTAAAAGCAGGGATGCAGCGTGCTTTAGAAAAAAGGCCAGTTAGTCTTGATTCACTTGAAGAAGCTTTGGCTGCAATTACGCAGGAAATAAGAAGCAAGGGTGAGAGAGAGATTGATTCGCGCGAGGTGGGTGAGATTGTGATGAAACAATTATATCGCCTTGATCATGTTGCTTACGTACGTTTTGCCTCTGTGTATAAACGATTTAAAGATGTTAGCGATTTTAGACAAGCTATCGATGAGATGAAATACGACGATAGAAATTCATGAGGTCAATGTGGAAAAAAAGCCAATTAGTGCTATAAGAAAGGCGCGTACTTTAGCTTTGCAAGCTCTTTATCAATGGTTAATGACTAATCATGAGCTTTATGAGATTGAAACGCAATTTCGCCTTAATAACAATATGGAAAAGGTCGATGGCGAGTATTTTTGTAAATTGCTTTACGGTATACCAAAAGAGCTAGATAGTATTGAAACAAGCCTTGCTCCTTATTTAGATAGGGAACTTAAAGAATTAAATCCTGTAGAGCTTTCGGCTTTACGATTAGGTGCTTATGAGCTTCTTTATTGTCCAGAGCTACCTTATAAAATTGCTTTAGATGAGGCAGTTAGTTTAGCTAAAAAATTTGGTTCACAAGACGGGCATCGTTATGTCAATGGTGTGCTAAATAATCTTGCTAGGCAAGTGCGAGCTTATGAAGTTCAGTTGGATAACAAATGAATGAGTTCCAACTCATTAAACAATTCTTTGAAACAAAGGCATTTAAACGCAACGATGTTGTGTTTGGTATCGGTGATGATGCCGCTTGTTTAGACGTGCCTTTGAATCACCAATTACTTGTGAGTACTGATACCTTAGTTGAAGGTGTGCATTTTTTAGATTCCTTTTCTCCCTATGATATTGCTTATCGCGCAGTTATGGTTAATTTGAGTGATATTGCTGCCATGGGAGCAAAGCCTGCCTGGATTAGTCTGGCCTTAACTCTTCCTTATTTTGATTCTAACTGGTTAAAAAGCTTTGCTAAAGGGCTTCATGATGCTTTGAATCTCTATGAAGTTGCCTTGATTGGTGGGGATACGACAAGAGGGCCTTTAAGTTTAACTTTCACTATTCATGGTTTAGTAGAAAAGGGTAAGTCAGTTAGACGTAATAGTGCGAAGGATAAGGATAAAATTTATGTTAGTGGGCCCTTAGGTGCCAGTGCTTTAGCTGTTTTAACTTTGAGCGATAATAGCCTTCCTGAACCAGATAAAACAATTATTATGGATAAATTGCTTCATCCTATACCTCGTTTAGATCTACAAAGTATATTACAACAATATGCATCATCTGCTATTGATATTTCAGATGGTTTATCTGCGGATCTTAACCATATCTGTGAGCAAAGTAAGGTCGGCGCTTTTTTATTTGAATCACTGATTCCTATTCATCCTTTAGTGCAAAAATATAAAGGGGAAGAGGCTTTATCTTTAGCTTTGAGTGGAGGTGATGACTATGAGCTTTGCTTCACTATTCCTCCTCAAAATGAAGACAATTTTTTAAAAGCTTTGCACGAATTGAATCTTAAATGTTATCTGATTGGTGTTATTGATAAACAGAAAAATCTTCGTTTAATCGATAAAAATGATTTAACTAAACCTTTGGAAGCAAAAGGATATAGTCATTTCTAATCCGTTTTTGCTCTAAATTTTGTTTGTCTGCTTAATATTTCGTTAATCTTGTGTTGGTATGCTTCTATGCTATTTTTTAAGTGGAAGATAAAATGCCAACTGACAAGACTATTCCTAACTCAATTAAAGTTTTTAAAAATGTGCTGAAAAGAGAAAAGGATAGTGCAAAAATTATAAGTGCAATAAATATTGAAAATATCGACCAATATGTTGCTTATCATCCTCATAATAATGCTTACATTTCTTTTGCTGATATTACAGCAGCTGCAAAAAGAATCATATTAGATTGTGGAAACCAGGGAGCTGACATTTTATTCAGAAGGCTTCCAAAGTTAAAATTATGGTTTTTAGGTGATGGTAATGTTGAAAATCAAATTGCAACTATCTCTAATAGAACCTTTCTTGCTCATGTATCCCTCGCAGCACAGGGACAGTGTACCGATATTTTAGATCTATTTGTAAAACACCCGAGAATAGCCACATTAATTCATTCAGCCACCTTAGATAGTAAAAAGACTTTTTTTAAAAAACTATTTTCTTTAAAGGCGATTAATTCTTTTCATTTGGCATGTTTATCTTCTTATCTCACTAATGAAGAAAGAGGAGAAATAATAAAATATTTACATCAACATTTTATTGATGACCAATATCATAGTAAGTTTGTTGCTTTAGTTTATTTTAATTTTTATTTAGATAAGGTAGCTCCAGTACTAACTAATGATATCAAGCTCCAAAATCAGCTAGAAGATCTTAAACGATTTTTATCTAACAAAAATATAGGAATCAACGGTGCTTTAGATTGTATTAAATTAAGATTGAAAAAAGGTCATCCTGGAATTTGGAACCATATAGGTACTCATGCTGATGCTAAGAGTTATATTTCATTTGAAGAAATTACTAATTATTTAAGACATCTTATTTATTCAGGTGATAATTCAGAGGCAATTGAGTTCCTATTTAGCAAAGTAAGAGGCCTTGAGGCATGGTTTTTAGGCTATGGGGCACGAAGCAATAATCTTTTAATCGATGATAAAACTTTTATGGGGCATATTCTTATTGCAGCGCAGGGTGCTTCTTTGGAACTTTTAGATATACTTTTAGATAATCCAAGAATGCCAACAGCGCTATTATCATTAGAGCCCCATGATAGAAAACAGTTTTTTGATTTATTATTAAGTTTTCCAGCTGTTAAACTTCGACATTTGATGCTTTTGATACCTGTTTTATCTCAAATGGAAAAACAGGAATTAATCTTAAAAAAATTAAAAAGCTGTTTTGTTGAAAATTTAGTTATTCATGATTCTATCGATACTGTTTCAGAGATATTAAACCTTGCTCGTAATAGTATTTGGGATTTCATCAGTACTGAACCTGATATGTTGAGATATATTTCCTTTGAACAAATTGTTGATTATATACAGAAAGCACTATTCTCAGAGAATAGCTCTAGAAGTGCAGAAATGGTATTGAGAAAATACCCGACAATCAAAGCTTGGTTTTTAGAGGGAAATGCTATTGATAATTTAAAGCTAGATAATATCAGGTTTTTAGAAATCTTTTTGCGGGCAGCGCAAAGTAATTATCAGCAAAGTTTAGATATATTAATAAATAGTAAAAAAATGAAACAAATAATTGCAACCATGCCCAACGTACAACTAAGTCAACTTTGGAATATTTTAGAAGAAATTTCATCTTTTCGCCATAAACATTGGGGAATACTTTTTTCTTATAGGCTCCAGAATAGCATGGATTATGATCTAGAGCCTGCTGCTAAAAGATCTAAAACAGCAGAACAGCCTCCAGGAGCCTGCCATTTTTTTAGAAGACAAGAGCAAGTTGTGCAGACAACTACTGTAGAGAGTTTTTATATGGATAGAACACAGGCGCATCAATGAAGACAAACTGGTAGGATTGAACCAATCCTACCTAATTGTTTCTAAAAACGCCACACTCTAAGTTGTTAGTTAAGTTACAAAGATTTGCTATTGCCTTCACAACGATAAAATCAGGATTCTCCGTTTTGGTTGTCATTGCATAATCTTCAATTACTTTTCCAAGTGTTAGTTTGTTATTGGATATATTTTTATTATCCTCTGCAAGCATGTATCTTATTAAGGCCTTTTTAACGATATTAGATACTCTATCTACTGAGGAAGTGAGTGCAGTATTCGTTCGCGAAACAATAAATAGAAAAATGTCAGGTTTTTGATTTAACTCACAAAATTGTATTAAGGCCGCTATAGTAAGCTTTGGTTCATTAGGAGTTTTAGATAATAAAGCGTCAATTAGCATTATTAATTCATCTTCGTCTAAATCAGGCATGATTTTTATAAAAGCTTTGATAGCAGATGGTGCTGGAAAATGGTCTTTTAATGTTTGTAGAAATGAGTTGGCTTGAGTTCTAGTTAAATAGAAAAATAAATTAGACAAAGGTTCAAATAATAAAGAGGAACTAAAATCATTGGCTATGAAAATTTTTTTTAAAACAGGCTTTAGGGATTCGAGTTCAATAGAGGAATGAATAGCATTAGCAAAACTTAAAAAGAGAGTTGGATTATTCTGAATTTGCTGTAGATGTTTTTTAAAATAAGACTCCAGGATTTCAGGGTATTTTTCTGCTAAATAAGCACAGATATATTTAATTTCTTTATAAAAAATAGGAGTTGTAGGTTCTTGTGATTCTGTATAGGTATCAAGTAAAGCATAGTATTGTTCAGCGTCTTTAATAGCCTGCAAAATAGATAAAGCCTTATCTTTTTCCTTTGCATGTAATTGTATCGAAATTTCATGGTTTTCGTTATTTTCTAATAACAATTGCAAGATATTATCTAAATTTTTTTCAGATAAATAGGGGGTTAATTTTGCTAAACTACGAAGAGTATGTGTTCTTTGATAAGGCTCAACTAAGGCTATTTTAGCTAATACAAGTGTTATTAGAAAATCTCTCGTCTCTGTGGGTAAATAAGGTAGCTGCTTTAGTAAAACGGCTGATTTTTTGTCGTTTATTAAAATTTGTGTAAGAGGAGTTGTGTTATAACAAGAAAGAGATTTTTCTATTTCCGCTTTTATTTTCTCAATTTGTTCTGTGGATAACGAAGTATCTAAATTTTTTGCTTTAACGATCTTGGCCTGTTCTAGGGATAATAGTGGGCTTAATTCATTAAAATCACTATTGCTATCTAAAATAAATTGAAAGTCTTCATCAGCTATAAAAAAACTCGAATTTCCTTGTTTTAAAATGAGAATGCGCTGCAATAGCGATAATTTTTTTATTAATCCCTTTTTAAAAAATTTCATAGATAAAAGATACAAAGTTTAAATTGTAGATTTAACATATTTAGTAGTCATTTTAAAGGCAAAATATAAATTTTGATGTGGTCAAATCTAATTTCGGTAACGCAAACGATAACGTTCACGAAAAAGCGAGATGAGGTGTAAATGTGGTTGCTTTGTTCACAACGAATTACGATCCCTCTCCTCTTGTGGGAGAGGGTGCACGAAGGGCGGGAGAGGGATAATCAAACCTTAAGGTAAAGCAAAATGCCAGCCCATGCTTTTCGATAATTCTTCAAGCATAATTTCACCGCGGATAGAATTACCTTTATGGTTAACTCGCGGGCTTAAAACAACAATTCCAGCTTTTCCTGGCAAAGAGCCTATTGTATAACCAGAGACACCGCTTTTAGCAGGAATACCCGTTTTAACCATATGAGTCCCTGTTTCATCATAGAGGCCACAGGTAGCCATAATAGCTAGAGTAATTTTGCAAGTTTCTACTGAGATAACCTGTTCGCCCGATTCAGGATCCTGCCCATAATTGGCCAGTAAGGTTGCTAAATAAAGCATTTGCTCCATGTTCGCTTCATAGGAACAAAGAGTAAAATAAAGATCTAAAGTTTCATTGACCTCTTTTCCTAAATCATGCCTACATTTAAGAAGATAAGCTAAAGAGCGATTCCTATCACCTGTTCTCTTTTCTGAAGCAAAAACTAAAGGATTTATGCTTAAGCGTTGGTTAAATAGTTTTTGTACCCAATTTTCAAGCCAACCAAATTGTTCCTCTCCTATCCCTGGAATATGAGAGCAAAGTGTAATAGCGCCCGCATTTAGCATGGGATTTGAGGGTTTAGGGCCAAATTGCTCAAGCCTTGTAATAGAAGCAAAGTCATCTCCTGATGGTTCAACTTTAACCCATTCAAAGAGCTGTTTAGCGCCACATTCTTCTAATAAGCCGATTAAAGGAATGAGCTTACTCGTACTTTGTAAGGTAACCGGCATAACAGGTTTATTACTATAAAATAAGGGTTTTCCTTTTAAGGGTTTAACAGCAATTGCGGTTAATTCATTATCGACGTTAGAAAGTTCGGGAATATAATTAGCTGTGCTACCTGATTGGTCTTTTGCTGCTATTTCGACGATTTCTTTTAAAAGCTCAAGGCTTAGCGTTTTTTTTGTCATTGGCTCTCAAAATGATAAAAGGGGATGCATTATGCTAAATTTAGCACAGTAAAACAAATAAATGGGGGTTTTAAGTTATAAATTAGGGCTTAAAGTTTAAAAAATAGAGTTTTTTGGGTTTTTTTTGAAAAAAACTCCTGTTTTTTGCCTAATAAAATCATGCTAACCAATAAGTATCATTATGCCTACTACTGAAGCACAGAAAGAGCGCGATCGTATAAGGAAGCGTGAATTTCGCCTTCCTTCATCAGCTATTTAATATTCATAAATTCACTTAATTTTTTACCGATATCATTGGCTCGCATTAAACTCTCACCAATTAAAAAGCTATTGATATTGTGTTCCATCATCATTTTGATATCGTCTGTGCTATGAATACCACTTTCAGTGATTAATAGCTTATCGGTGGGTAAATGCGATTTTAATTTAAGACTTATATTTATATCGGTATCAAAACTATGAAGACTTCGATTATTTACACCCATAAGCGGTGTTGGTAGCTTTATAGCTCGGTAAAATTCTTCTTCGGTATGGCTTTCGACTAACACAGCCATCCCTAGCTCTTTAGCAAGTTTACAATAATCCATTAAAGCCTTATCATCCAATAGAGCTACAATAAGTAAAATGCAGTCGGCTCCTAAGGCTCGGCTTTCATAAATTTGATAACTATCAATAATGAAATCCTTGCGTAAAACAGGGATTGATACTTCTTTCTTTGCTTGCAACAAATAATCTGGATGACCTTTGAAAAACTCAATGTCAGTTAAAACAGATAGGCAACTAGCACCATTTTTTTCATAAGTTTTGGCGATCTCAATGACATTAAAATCAGCGCGAATAAGGCCTTTAGAAGGAGAGGCTTTTTTAATTTCAGCGATGATAGCTGGTTTTTTTTGAGATAAGCTGCCTACAAAATCCCTAATAGGAGAGGAAGTTAAATCTAAACTCTGAAGTGGTTTATTTTTTTTTGCAATCGCCACTTCGTCTTTCTTGTGAGCATTAATTTTTTCTAAAATACTATTCATGGCTTTGTCTCGAAAAGGAATGCGTGAACTGTTGCAATTGGTTAAATAAATTTAAGGCTTTTTGTGAGTCAATAGCTAGCGCTGCAGCCTGAATTGCTTCTTCAAGATTTGGTTTAAGATTAGCGCAATAAATTGCTAAACCTGCATTTAAAAGAATGATGTCTCTTGCAGCGCCTTTTTCACCTTGAAGAACCTGAAGACCTAAAGCAAGACTGTCTTCTGGAGAATTAATAATAAGGCTATCTAAATTAGCGTGAAAGCAGCCATAGGTTTTAGGGTCAATTTGCCAATGGTGATATTGACCTTGGTAATATTCAACCACCTCAGTAGGTGCACACACACTGACTTCATCTAAACCATCCTTGGAATTAATAATCATTGCTCTTTCAGAACCTAGTTCTTTTAACACTTCGGCAATAGGTTTTAGCCATTGGTTAGAAAATACACCTACAATTTGTTTTGAAGGTTTGGCAGGATTAATGAGGGGGCCTAAAAAATTAAAAAATGTACGTATACCGAGTTGCTGCCTTACTTTTTTTGCATGTAACATGGCTTTATGAAAATGAGGTGCAAATAAAAAGCAGAGATTGAAGCGGTTCATACAAGAGACAAATTGTTCGTTAGAGAGTAAAAGTTCAAAACCTGCTTTTAATAAAAGGTCTGCACTGCCACTTCGTCCCGATACTGAATTACCACCATGTTTGGCAACCTTAGCACCCGCGCCTGCTGCTACAAAGGCAGAGATAGTAGACACATTAAATATATTTTTAGCATCGCCACCTGTGCCAACGATATCAATTAGGTTATTACCTAGATATAAAGGTTCTGCTAGCTTTAACATCACTTTGGCCGCCGTGCTAAGTTCTCCTACCGTTTCGCCTTTTGCGCGCATTAAGACTAAAAAACTAGCCATTTCAGCTTCATTTAATTCGCCTTTCATGCAAGCTTGCATCAGTAAACGCATCTCATCTTTGCTAAGATCTTGGCGTTTAATCAATTGTTCTAAAAGTATATTT
>JAIUOG010000038.1 GCA_020161725.1 Pseudomonadota bacterium | reverse complement strand
CTTTTAAGTTTACTTCATTAAAAGTAGTAAGCATTGCCGCATTATGTTGTGCTTGTACAAGACGTTCAGCAATTTTTGCTCTTAATCTTGTCATAGGCACGCGACGTTCTTCTCGAGCACCCATAGGCATAGACGATTTTGCAGCCGCAGCACTTGACTCTGATTTTTGGGGTGCTTTTTCACGGTTGGACTCAATAAAAGATAATACATCATCTTTAGTTACTCGGCCGTCTTTGCCAGAACCTTCTATTTGACTTGATTGTAAATCATTTTCAGCAAGCATTCTGCGAACAGCGGGTGAAGTCGATTTATCATCTGAAGATGCTTTTTCATCAGTAGAAGACTCCATCTGCTTTGGTTCGGCAGCAGTAGCTTGACCCTCTTCAATATGTGCTAAAATCTGGCTACCTTGTACCGTATCACCTTCTTTGAAAAGAATCTCTTTCAAAATACCATCAACAGGTGAAGGTACTTCAAGAACTACTTTATCTGTTTCCAAATCAACTAGATTCTCATCACGGCTGACTTTATCACCTACTTTTTTATGCCAACTTGCAATAGTTGCGTCAGCCACTGATTCTGGCAGGGTAGGTACCTTCACTTCAATAGACATAGTTATACCTTCTTTGTTATAGGATTTTTATTCATAAAATTAATTTCCAAAAGCCTCATTCACTAATGCTTGCTGTTGCTCAGCATGTAAGATTGGGCTTCCAACCGCAGGCGATGCTGCGAATTCCCTTCCGGCATAACTTAAAGTTTGCTCTTTATTCAGGCAATCCAAAATATTATGTTGAGATGAGAACCAAACACCTTGATTTTGTGGCTCTTCCTGACACCAAACAACGGTCTTCGCATTAGGGAACTTTTCAAGTTCAGCAATTAAGCTTTTCTTTGGAAAAGGATAGAGTTGCTCGATGCGAATAATTGCCGTTGTTTCTAATTTTTTATCATCGCGTCTTTTTTGTAAAAGATCATAATAAACCTTACCACAACATAAAATAACGCGATCCACTTTGGCTTTATCTAAATTATCTATTTCAGGAATTACATTATAGAAATGCCCTTCTTTTAGATCACTCAAAGGAGACACTGCTAACTTATGACGGAGTAAACTTTTAGGTGTCATTACAATAAGTGGTTTACGGAAATTACGTAAAACCTGTCTTCTTAATAAGTGAAACATTTGAGCTGGTGTGGTAGGCGTACATACTTGCATATTGTGTTGAGCACAAAGCTGCATATAACGCTCAAGTCTTGCTGAAGAATGCTCAGGCCCTTGACCTTCATAACCATGAGGTAAAAGCATAACCAATCCGCAGAGCCGTCCCCACTTTTGCTCACCTGAGCTGATAAACTGATCAATTACGACTTGAGCTCCATTGGCGAAATCACCAAATTGCGCCTCCCAAAGAACAAGGGAAGTTGGCTCAGAAGAGGCATAACCATATTCAAAGGCTAATACAGCCTCTTCAGACAAAACGGAATCGATCACAACAAAAGGTTTATTAGGATCTTTAGCTGTTTTTTCTAAAGGAATATACACTTCACCTGTTTCAAGCTCGTGTAAAACTGCATGACGATGTGCAAAGGTTCCACGACCACAATCTTGCCCAGAAAGGCGAACACCATAGCCTTCGTTCAATAAACTTGCATAAGCCATGATTTCGGCATAACCCCAGTTCATCGGAATTTCATCCAAAGACATCTTTTCTCTATCAGCTAAAAGACGTTTTACAACAGGATGTAATTCGAAACCCTTAGGTATATCGTTTAGTTCTTTAGTCAGTAACTCTATTGTTTTTTTAGAAATAGAAGTATCAACTTTATCTGTCCATTTTGCATTAAGATAAGGAGTCCAATCGACAGAAATCTTACCTTCGTAATTACCTTGTACTATCTCAACAACAGCTTGGCCCTTATCAAGTTTGGAACGATAATCTTCCATTTCTTGAGAAACTTGCTCATTATTTATAAGCCCTTGTTTAACTAATTCTTCCGCGTAAATTTCACGTAAGGGGCGCATTGTCTTAATCTTTTTGTACATTGCAGGTTGTGTCACAGCAGGTTCATCTGCTTCATTATGACCATGGCGACGATAGCAAACGAGGTCAATTACTACATCTCGCTTAAATTTCATTCTAAAATCAAAAGCGATTTGAGTTGCAAAAATAACCGCTTCTGGATCATCACCATTAACATGGATAATTGGAGCCTGAACCATTTTTGCTACATCAGTACAATAAAGCGTCGAGCGTGCATCTAAAGGATTAGAGGTAGTGAAACCAATTTGGTTATTAATAACGATATGAATAGTACCACCAGTACAGTATCCACGCGCCTGTGAGAAGTTGAAGGTTTCCATGACAACCCCTTGACCTGCAAAGGCGGCATCACCATGTACCACAACTGGTACAACCTTATCTTTTTTATCTAAATCATGCTGACGTCTTAAACGTGAGCGAGCCGAGCCTTCTACAACAGGGCCAATAATTTCTAAATGGGAAGGGTTAAAAGCTAAAGCTAAATGAACTGCTTCACCTGATTCCGTGCGAAGATCTGAAGAAAAGCCCATATGGTATTTCACATCACCTGTACGCTCGTATTTAACTTTACCTTCAAATTCTTGGAACAATTGATTAGGCTCTTTACCTAAAACATTCACTAGAACGTTTAATCTACCGCGGTGGGCCATGCCAATGACGATCTCTTTAACACCTTGGCTACCTCCACGATTAATGATTTCTTTCATCATAGGTATAAAAGAATCACCACCTTCAAGAGAAAAACGCTTTTGACCTACATAGCGAGTACCTAAATAACGCTCAAGGCCATCAGCTGCAATCAAGGCTTTTAAGATAGATAGTTTTTTTGCCTTGTCAAAATCAGCTTTACCGCGCTGACCTTCCATCTTTTGCTGTAACCATTCGATTTCTGCAATGTCGGATATATGCATATACTCAATACCGATGCTATCACAGTAGGTTTCACGCAAGGCTTTCACAATAGAGCCTAATGGCATTTGTGGGCCATTAAAATAACTACCAGCAAAGAAAGAGCGATTTAAATCATCATTACTTAGTTGGTGATAAGATAGTTCGAGGCTAGGCACAGCCATGCGTTCAGCCATTTCCAAAGGATCTAACTTAGCAGCATGGTGGCCATGGGAACGATAGGCATTAATAAGATGAGCGACTTGATACTGTTTAGCATCAGTGTCACTGGAAGCGACTACAACTTTTTTCTTATCTGCATTTTCTAAGAAATAATCGCGTACTTCACGGTGTGATACCTCTTTATCCTGGCCATTGATTTTTGGCAATGCCGCAAAAACCTTTTGCCATTCTGCAGACACAGAATTAGGATTTGCTAAATAATCTTCATACAAAGCATCAACATAAGCCATAGATCCACCAGATAGATAGGAAGAGGCCCATTCTTGTTGCAAATCAGAATCGCTCATTTTACTGTTCTCCAAAGGGATTTACCTCGTCTTTAAAAGACAAGGTAGAAGAAATTAGATAATTAAGTTTCCTCAGTTAACATTTGCTTACGAATTTCAGCAATTGCTTTTGTTGGATTGAGTCCCTTCGGGCAAACATTCGCGCAATTCATAATTGAACGGCAACGGAATACAGAGAAAGGATCTTGTAATTTATCCAGACGATGTACTGTCGCTGTATCCCGGCTATCAGCCAAGAAACGCCTTGCTTGCAATAAACCTGCAGGTCCTACAAATTTCTCTGGATTCCACCAGAAAGAGGGGCAGGAGCTCGTGCAACATGCACATAAAATACATTCATACAAACCATCAAGCTTCGCACGTTCTTCAGGCGATTGCAAACGCTCGCGAGCCGGTGCTACCGTATCATTTTGTAGATAAGGCTCAACACGCTCATATTGTTGATAAAATTGGCTCATATCAACAGCAAGATCACGTATCACAGGAAACCCGGGTAAGGGGCGAATAACAATCTTATCTGTTTTAAGTTCTGATAGGGTTGTAATACAAGCAAGGCCATTAGTACCATTGATGTTCATACCATCCGAACCACAAACCCCTTCTCTACAAGAGCGTCTATAACTAATGGTCGAGTCTTGCTCTGCTTTTAAACGCTCAAGCAAAGTTAATAACATCGGGTCGCTTTTAGCGGGAATTTCTATCTCATAGTCCTGCATATAGGGTTTTTCATCATATTCAGGATTATATCGATAAATTGACAGGCATATATTTCTAATATCAGCCACGGCTTATCCTCTTTTAGTAAACTCGTTCTTTGGGCTCAAAAGGCTCAACGTACTTGGGTGATGTATTAACAGGACGATAATCAATTTTATCACCCTCTTCTAAATAAATTGTATGCTTTATCCAATTTTTATCGTCTCTATCTGGATAATCTTCACGGCTATGTGCCCCGCGACTTTCCGTACGCGCCAAAGCAGAATGTGCAGTTGCAACAGCAGTTGCCATCAAGTTATCTAACTCCAATGCTTCAACTAAAGCAGAATTAAAGACTTTTGATTTATCCATTAGGAATGCTTCTGGTAATCGTTTTTGCAATTCTTCTAAACGATGTAAGCCTGATTCCATAATGTCACCTTTACGGAACACACCAAAGTCTTCCTGCATTACACGCTGCATTTCATCACGGATAACAGCAGGATTTTCACCTTCAGTAGAATTAACCCAACGGTTATAACGGCTTAACGATTCTTCAACTTTGTCTTCTGGGACATAAGGCATATCAGGTAACTGATTTGATTGCCATAATTCCTCTACATGTAAACCAGCAGCTCTTCCAAAAACGACTAAGTCGAGAAGTGAGTTTCCACCTAAACGATTAGCTCCGTGAACAGATACACAAGCACATTCACCAACGGCATAAAGACCTTCAACAATGACATCTTTACCATGCTCATGTTTAACAACCTGGCCATGCATATTCGTTGGAATACCACCCATGCTATAATGACAAGTAGGTACTACAGGGATAGGTTCATAAATGGGGTCAACGCCAGCAAACTTCATAGAAAGTTCACGAATACCAGGCAGTTTTGACATAATTAAATCAGCACCTAAGTGATCAAGCTTAAGCTTAACATGGTCAACACCTTTGGGGTCAAAACCTCTACCTTCGCGGATTTCTAAAGCCATAGCACGCGCAACAACATCTCTAGAGGCTAAATCTTTTACGCGGGGCGCATAACGTTCCATAAAACGCTCACCATCTTTATTAATAAGATAACCGCCCTCACCACGACAACCCTCTGTAACCAAAGTACCTGCACCCGCAATACCAGTAGGATGAAATTGCCACATTTCCATATCTTGCAAAGGAATGCCTGCTCTTAAAGCCATACCAAAACCATCACCGGTATTAATATGCGCATTGGTTGTGGATTGATATATACGGCCTGCGCCACCTGTGGCTAAAATACAGACACGCGTTTGATAAAAAACAACTTCGCCTGTTTCGATACACATTGCAGTAACACCCGCAATACGACCTGAAGTGTCTTTAACAAAATCTAAAGCATACCATTCACTAAATACGTGAGTTTTTGCTTTTAAATTTTGTTGATAAAGGGTATGCAAAAGAGCATGGCCTGTTCTATCTGCTGCAGCACAGGTACGCGCTGCTTGCTCGCCACCAAAATTTTTTGATTGGCCACCAAACTGTCTTTGGTAAATTTTGCCATTATCCATACGGGAAAAAGGTAATCCCATATGCTCTAATTCATAAACCGCTTCTGGACCTGTTTTACAAAGATATTCGATACAATCTTGGTCACCAATATAATCAGCCCCTTTCACAGTATCGTACATATGCCAGCGCCAATCATCTTCATCGGCATTACCCAGAGCTGCTGTAATACCACCTTGCGCTGAAACGGTATGAGAACGAGTTGGAAAAACCTTTGATAATAAGGCTACTTTAAGGCCAGAATTAGCCAATTGAAGAGCAGCGCGCATTCCAGCACCACCAGCCCCAATAATTACTGCATCAAATTCATTACGTGCAATTGCCATGCTTATTGCCCCCATACAATCATTAAGCCCCAAACGAATTGTGCCATTAACCAAAGGGCAACCATCATCTGGATAGAAAGTCTAATAACCGTACATTTCATATAGTCAGTTGTTACCGTCCATATACCAATCCAGGCGTGCAAAGACAGCATGAACAAGGCAAGTACGCTTGCTATTTTCACCCAAATACAACTAAATAGCTGATGCCATTCAATAAAGGTCAAATGAGGGTGAAGAAAAAAGTAACCGATAATGAAACAGGCAAAAGCTGCAAAATAAATTGCACTTACTCGTTGTATGAGCCAGTCCTTTAAACCATTTCCAGTTAAACTAGTGACATTTACCATATCCAAATTCCTAGAAAAATTGCCAAAATAACACTTAAACCAATCACTAAAATGGCAGTTAGGCGGCTTGTTTTTACTTCTTCACCAAAACCTAAATCCATTATTAAATGTCTAATGCCTGCGAGAAGGTGATATATTAATGAGGCCGCAAAAAGCCAAAACAACAATTTCGCATAAGGATTTGCAAGATATTGTTGTGCTTTAAAAAAAGAAACTTCATCCTTAAGAGATAAACTAAAAACACAGAGGACAAAGGGCATTAATAGGAATAAAGCAATTCCGGACAAGCGATGTAAAATAGAAGCAATAGCCATCGCCGGGAACTTCATAGTCGTTAAATCAAGATTAACTGGTCTTTTTTGGTTCACTGTTAAACTCACCCTTTCGTATTATTAATAGAAAAACCTGCGAAGTATAGCACTCAGTTTTTTTAGAGCAAAGTACCGATTAAGGTTTTCCTCAATTTCCTTTTCAAATCTTAAAATAGAGGTCCAATAAAAGACAAAGCTTCGCCTAACTTTATTTAAAGCTTGAGATTTAATTTAATGAAATTCTTTTTTTAACCAAAAAGTTAGATTTTGCTCATTAAAAGCATATGAAGATCTAATTAAAAATTAAAAGATTAAAACTTCGTTGTCATTTTACTTGGGCTTCCACTTGCTGAGCGCCTATAGATATCCCGAGGTGTTTCTGAGGGATAACCATAGCCTTTTTCATCGAAGCGTTTCACAATCTCCAAATAACGCTCTCCCCAAAGGCCAGGCTCAAAATTGGTAACAACCACGTTATAAGATAGATTGATAATGGACTCAAACGCTTTACGTTGAGCTAATTCATGCCCCCCAAAAGCCACTTGCACTTCTGTTTCAGTAGTAGTTCCACTTGATTTTAAACGCTCGATTAAAATATGAATCATTTTTTCAATGGTATAGAACAATTTACACATCGACATTCCAGCCGAATACATATCCTGGCTTTTAGATGTAACAAGCTTATAACCATGATCATAAATGGGATAAACAAATTCCATTCCCCCATCCGGCAAGGGCTCAGGTTCTAATAATAAAGGAGGGGAAATAGGATAGATTGTTGGATTAACAATATAAAGCTCAAAGTCAGCCCAATGCCACCATACTTGGTAAACTGCTTCAACCAAGGCTACGGGATCTTCCATATTAAGTCTTTGTCGAACATCGTTTAAGATTTTATCTATATCGCCTGAACTATCTGCCATGATAATGCTCTTTTTGAATCTATAGAATTATCTTAGCCTAAAACCGCAAATTAAGCACGTTTGAAGTGAAAGACTTAAGCTTTAGAGCAGACTATCGTTGTAACCGCCATGAGAAAGCCTTCGACTAGTTAGAGCCTTTTTAATTTAAATACTGGTAATAAAGAAGGCTATTTTGAGGACATTTAAAACAAGCGGATTTGCAAGACTTATTCGCTGAACAAAGCGCAATTTTCCCCCTGTCTACCCAGCGCCTTAACATAGGCTCTAAAGCAGAAGGCTCTATATTAAAAGCCCTTGATATCTGCTGGTTAGAGGCTATTTTTTCCTGCCTTAAATAATCAAGAATTTTAATTAGCACACAAGCCTCCTTACCCAAAAGGTTTTATGATGCAATGCTTTCACTGTTAGGCTAATCAAAATAGCAAAGAAAACCAACCATGATAAAGATTGTAAAGGATGCTTCACAAAGGTTGCCATTTGATAAAATAAGGTTGAAGCACTATAGGCAACTAATAAAGACCAAACAATGGAAAACCACATAAGGCGCTTAGATGTTTCGGTACGAATCACAGCCATTGTCGAGACACAGGGAATATATAACAAAATAAATAACAAATAACTAAAGGCCCCTGCCTTACCATCAAAACGATTGACCATCATACCGTAAACAGACTGATTAAATTCTTCTGAAGAATCAGCCAGGGGATTTAAAAGCGCATCATTTAAATGAAAAAGATTATCAGGAATAGTCCATAAAGCGATTTTAAGCGAACCTATTAGATCAAAATGATTTAAACTTGGCTCAGCCAAACCACCAATTTGGCCATAAAGGCAATTTAGCGAGCTTACGACAACCTCTTTAGCCAGAGTTCCTGTTAGCAACCCAACCGTTGCTGGCCAATTAGCTTCTGTAAGCCCCATCGGTGCAAAAAAAGGTGTAATCAATTTGCCCAAATAAGCGAGGATAGATTCATGAGAAGCGATACTTGTGGTAATACCCCCATTTAGGGTAAAGGCATTAAGACTACCTAGCACAATACAAACTGGAATAATAAGGCGCCCTGCTCTGATAATAAAATGCTTAAGGCGTAACATTGTTTCTCGGCAAAGACGCGAAAGAAGCGGTTTGTGATAAGCAGGTAACTCTAAAATTAAGGGTGAGACCCCACCTTGAAAAAGAGTTTTTCGTAAGAGATAGCCTGTTAAAACGGCCATCAAAATACCAATTAGATAAAGTGCAAAGATAATATTTTGCCCATTGGTTGGGAAAAAAGCAGCAACAAAAATGGCATAAATCGCAAGCCTTGCACTGCAAGACATAAAAGGACTCATTAAAATAGTTAAAATACGCTCTCTTTCACTTTCTAAGGTTCGCGCTGACATAATAGCTGGCACATTACAGCCAAAACCAACAATCATCGGCACAAAGGCTTTGCCAGGAAGTCCTATAGCTCTCATTAATCTATCTATCACAAAAGCTGCTCTTGCCATGTAACCCGAGGTTTCTAGTAAAGCTAAAAAGAAAAACATCGCCGCAATGACAGGAATAAAAGTAAGAGTTGTATTAATACCTTTACCTAACCCATTAGCAATTAAAGCGATTAACCAGTTAGGTGTATTGATAGTTTGTAATAAATGAGCAGCACCTTTAACAAAAATAGCATCCGTTGTAATATCAAAAAAATCTTGGAAAGCACCACCGATATTAATCGCAAAGAAAAACATGAGGTACATCAGACTTAAAAATATAGGTAAGGCCAAAAAACGGTTTAATACAATTTTATCTAATTTTGCTGTAAAATTTTCTCTTCTATCTTTTTGTCTTTTTTGTACCTTTTTTACAATTTGATGAATTTTCTGATAACGAGCATCGACTGCTGCAATATCATAATCAGGATCTAAATCGCTTAACAAATCATTAAAAGACTCTCTAAAGGGCAGAGATACATCACCTTCTAATACACGATAAGCATAATAACTAGCCAAACGTGGCTCAACTTTATTTCTATAGCTTTCTTGAATTTGCTGATAAATAGGCTCTAAATAGTCTACTAATTCTAATTTAAAGGAAGCTCTCATTTGGCGCTTTTGTATTGCTTCTTTTAAATTATCTATACCTATTTGGCGATGCGCCTGGATTGCTAATACCGTACATTGCAGCTCTTTAGCTAGAGAATTAATATCAATATCAATACCATGAGTTTTAGCAATGTCCATCATATTAACGGCGATGATAAGAGGCTTACCCAATTCAATTAATTGGCTGGTTAAGAAAAGATGTCTTTCTAAATGACAGGCATCAACGACATTGATAATTACATCTGCCTCTGATTCTAGAATGGTTTTTGCCGCAATTTGCTCATCAAGGCTTAAACCTGTATTTGTTAAAGAATAAAGACCTGGTAAATCAGTTATTTCTATTTTTTGATTTGAGCCCGTTTGGATATAACCTGTTTTTTTCTCAACGGTTACCCCAGGCCAATTGCCAACTCGTTGATTTGCACCAACTAGCGCGTTAAACAAGCTTGTTTTACCTGCATTAGGATTACCTACCAACAAGATTTTTTTCATAAACGCTCCCATTCTAAGGTTAGCGCTTCCTGAATGCGAAGAGTCAATGAAATATCACCTATTTGAAGCAGCATAGGGCAACCAAAAGGAGCAATGCGAATAACTTTAGCAATCGCTCCAGGCCTTAAACCTAAAGCAAGTAAGCGATATTTATATTGAGGATTAGCATCACCAAAATTTAAAAGGCGGGCCTCATCCCCTATAACAAGCTCATTCGTTCGCATAAAAAACAAAAATAAGGTAAAGAGTATAAGTTTAACACAAACGATATCAAGAATCATTCTCATTTAGAAAAAATCATCTATCTAATTTGTTTATTATGTTTTTTAGAATAGTTTAATTAGGAGATAAAAATCTTAGTTACAGCAAAGCTTCTTGCAATTCCATCCGCCACCTAGCGCTTTTATTAACTGAACAGTAGCTAATTGCCGACGAGTACGGATATCCACAGCAGAAAGATCCGCTTGCAAGGCAATATTTTCACTCACAACAACATCTAAATAAGTAATAATTCCACCCTGATAACGATACCTTGCCTGAGTTAAGGCGTTATTCGCAGCAATAGCAGCTTTCGTTTGGCTTTGATTTTCTTCATCTAAACGCTTAATCGCAACCAAACTATCTTCAACCTCCTGAAAAGCAGTTAATACAGTTTGACGGTATGTGCCTACTGTTTCTATATAGCTCGCTTTAGATGATTCTAAAAAGCCCATCAATCGTCCGCCATCAAAGATTACACTTTCAATCATGGGCTGGTTAAGATTAACTGCATTAATTGGCCCTAAAGACCAAAGTAAGCTTGGTTTACTAAGGAGTTTAGCAATCGATTTTGATTCAAAGCCTAAGATAGAATTTAAATTTAATTGAGGGAAAAAAGCAGCTCTTGCCACACCAATATCCGCATTCGCAGCCCGTACTCTTAATTCCGCTGCCACAACATCAGGGCGTCTTTCTACTAGAGTTGAAGGAAGGCTTGGTGCAATATTGACCATTTTTTGCACTTCAAGCTTTCTTGCAATTCTAAAGTTAGAAGGGATATCACCAATGAGCACTGCAATCGCATTTTCAAGCTGAGCTCGTTTCAATCGTAAATCAGCAGCTAAAGTTTTAGCTGTTTCTAATTGAGTTTCTGCCTCATCAACATCAGCAATGGGGGCAGCACCTCCTTTATGTCGCTGTTTTGTTAAATAAAGCGCTTTCTCGTAAGCTTTTACCGTTTTATCTAAAATATTTTGCGCCTGTTCATTGCCACGCAAACTAAAATAATTTTGCGCTAATTCGGCATGTAAACTTAAAGCGACAGCAACCAAATCGGATTCAGAGGCATTCGCTCTATTTTTAGCAGAAGAAACAGCATTACGAACCCTCCCCCAAAGATCAATCTCATAACTTAGATTCGTTGCTAATAAAAAATCATTATAACGCGGCTGCGCTGCTATATTAGCGATATTTCGTGAAGTTTGGACTCTATTAGCATTACCAATACCTAAGATAGTTGGATAAAGTTCAGAACCTGTAATCTGCAATAACGCTTTCGCTTCAAAATAACGCCCGATGGCTACTTTTAAATTTTGGTTATTAACTGATAATCTTGCCTCTAATTTATTTAAGGTTTCATCGTGAAAGATTTGCCACCATCTATCATCTCGGCTCGATAAAACCTGCGGCTTTGCTGGCTTCCAATCTTTATTTTCCTTATATTCTAAGGGAATGGGCATGCGAGGTCTATGGTAGCTTGGTGCTAGTGAGCAAGCGGAGAGAATCAGGCAAATAAAAGAGATGAGACTTTTTTTCATACTTTTTTAGACTCAGATTTTTTATTTTTTTCAACAATACGGACTCGTTCTCCATCAAAAATTGAATCTGCTGGATTTAAAATAATTTTATCACCAACCTCAATGCCTGAATTAATTTCAACTTCATTACCAAAATCACGGCTGATTGTGACTGATTTTAAAACAACGCGATTGTCTTGATTCACTGTAGCGACCTGCAAACCTTCTTTGCGAAACAACAAAGTATTAACAGGGAGACGAATTAATTTATCAGAAAGCGGCATAGTAAAATGCACTTCCGTATAGCCGCCAGCTAGTAGTTCATGATTTTTATTATCTGCTAAAAACTGGGCTAAGAGGGTTCTTGTTATTTGGTTAATTGCATCGGCTGTTTTTAACAATTTAGCAGGATAACTTTTACCCGGATGTTCAGAAAAATGAAGGGTTACCTCCATATCAGGCTTGATTCTTGACGCGTAATTCTGTGGAATCTGTACATAGATTCGTAATGGATCAGATTGAATAATAGAAAAAAGAGGCACAACAGTTGAGCCACTGCCAGAATTAATTAAGGAACCAACATCGGTCGTTCTAGACGTGATAGTACCGTCAAAAGGAGCAAGTACTTTTTCAAAGCCTACTAATTGTTGTAAACGTTCATAATTTGCTTTAGCGGCAGCAACAAGCGCTGCTGTGGATTTAGCGGCACTGACTTTTTCATCTGTTTCTTGCTTTGATACAGAATCCGTTTTTAATAAATTAACCCAGCGTTTTGCTGTTGTTTCAGCAAGCTTAGCATTAGCTATTGCTGTATTAAGATCCGCTTTTGCTTGCCTTAATTGCGCATCAATTTCTGGTGATTCAATTTCAGCTAATAATTGATCTTTTTTAACAACAGAACCAATATCGACATACCATTTTTTAATGTAGCCATTGGTACGGGCATAGATAGTTGCCTCATGAAAAGCCTGCACATTCCCAGGCAAAATTATTTTTTCGGTTAAAGGGCCTGGCCCTGCTGTAATCGTTGTCACCCGAGGAACTGCTTGCTCATTGGTGTCCTGACGCAACTGATGCTCTGCTTTTACTCTTAACAAAATTAAGATAAGCGCTATGGCTATCAAGATGCAAACAACGATAGTTGCCTTACCGGAAATAGTATTTTTTATTTTCAAGCTATCCTTGGAGATCATTCTTTTCCCGTTTCTCGGCCCTACGGCTATGAATTAAACAAAAAACAGCAGGTACAAAAAATAAGGTTGCAACCGTTGCAAAGGATAAACCACCAATAACAGCACGCCCCAGTGGTGCATTTTGCTCACCCCCCTCACCTAAACCTAAGGCCATTGGGAGCATACCAATAATCATTGCCAAAGCAGTCATTAATACAGGTCTAATACGCGTTGTTCCGGCCAGAAGAGCAGATTGAAATGGATTATTGCCTTCTTTCATATGATCCCTTGCAAAACTAATCACTAAAATTCCATTAGCGGTCGCTACCCCCATACACATAATGGCTCCGGTCAATGCGGGTACGCTTAGGGTAGTATGAGTTAAAAATAACATCCATACAATTCCTGCCAGGGCTGCCGGTAAAGCAGTAATAATGATAAAGGGGTCTAACCAGGATTGAAAGTTAATCACTATCAATAGATACACTAGCAGTATAGAGAAAATAAGACCAAAATATAAGCCATTGAAAGCATCGCGTTGTGTTTCGCTTTGCCCACGCAGTACCACCGTTGTCCCCTTAGGTACGTCTTTCTTTAATGAGGCAATAGCCCTATCAATATCCTTAGTTACAGCCCCTAAATCTCTATCTTGAATAGACGCAAAAATATCGATAACCGGCTGCACATTATAATGCGATTCTACAGCAGATGAAGAGATTCTATCGATATGGGCCAAAGCGCCTAAAATTTGTGGCGGAGCACCTAATGCCTCATTAGCAATTTGAATATTGCGAAGCGCTTGTAGCGAATCGATTAAATATTCCGGTGACTGGGTAACTACTGGGTAAGAAACACCATTGTTTGGATTAAGCCAAAAAGTAGGCGAGGTTTGGAAGCTACCCGAAAGGGATACTAATAGGCTTCCTGCCACATCAGCCTGGCTAAAACCTAATTCTTTCGCCTTAGAGCGATTTACATCAACAAAAAGAGTTGGATAATCAAAAGCTTGTCTTGTTCTTGTATCAACCACACCCGGGATATGTCTTAATTTTTCTAATAATTTACTGGTATATTGACGATTTTCATCCTTTTTAAGCCCAATTATTTGAATATTAATTGGTGAAGGTAGGCCAAAATTAAGAATCTGGTTCACAATATCCGCAGGTAAAAAGGAGAAAGTAACACCTGGAAATTGCTTCGGAAGGATTTGCCTTAATTCACGAATATAATCTTCTGAAGGTTTATGCGATTCTTTTAAGGAAATTAAAATATCGGCATCAGCAGGTCCAATCGTTGCTGAGTTACTATAGGATAAGTTAATTCCCGATGTAGGCAAACCAATGTTGTCAACAATCGATTCTAATTCAGACGCAGGAATCACTTTACGAATTAAATTATCTATTTCATCCGCCAAACGAGCTGTTTCTTCTACTCTTGTTCCTGTGGGAGCTCTAAAATGCAGTTTAATTTGACCAGCATCGACCGTTGGGAAAAAATTGGAGCCAAGCCAAAACCATAATAAAGCAATTGAACCAATCATAAAGGCTAAAAAAGCCAGAATAAAGCTTGTTGAATGGGTTAATACCTTTTCTAATAAAGCATGATAATGCGCTCTAAATTGATTAAACCTAAATTCAAATTTTTGGTGAAAACGCGCGAAAAAATTTTGCTTTTCAGCTTTTTTCTCGGGCTCGTGCTTCTTCAATAAATATTTAGCTAAAGTAGCAACCAGCGTTCTTGATAAAATATAGGAGGCTAACATTGCAAAAATGACTGCCTCTGCCAAAGGTGCAAAGAGGTATTGCGCAACACCGCCTAAGAAAAACATCGGCACAAATACGATACAAATACATAAAGTTGACACTAAGGCAGGAATAGCAATTTGCTCTGCTCCATCCATAATAGCCTGTTCAACCTCTTTTCCTTGTTCTAAATTCCAATTGATATTTTCAATCGCTACAGTAGCATCATCAACTAAAATCCCCACAGCCAAAGCAAGGCCGCCTAGGGTCATAATGTTAATTGTCTCACCAAGAACAGAGAGCATTGTCAAGGAAGCAAGAATAGATAAGGGGATAGATAGAGTAATAATAAAAGTACTGCGAAAGCTTCCTAAGACAATTAAAATCATAAGCCCTGTTAGTGCTGCTGCAATTATCCCTTCTCGTATCACCCCTTCAATTGCAGCCATAACGAAAATAGATTGGTCACCAAACATGCTAAGCTCTAAGCCATCAGGTAATATCTCTTTTAATTTAGGTATTAGTGCTTTTACTTTGGAAATAATATCAAGTGTTGAAGCAGAACCTGTTTTTTGCACAGACATCATCACAGCACGCTGGCCATTCACGCGAATAATATTCGTTTGCGGTGCAAAACCATCTCTTACATGCGCCACATCACGCATATAAAGTACACCACCTCCAGGCAATGATTTTAAAGGCAGGTTATTAAATTCTTCTACTTTTTGAGGGCTAGCATTTAATTTAACTAAATATTCATAGGAACCCATTTTTTCAGTTCCTGCAGGTAAAATAAGGTTTTGCGCACCAATTGCCGCATTAATATCATTGGCAGAAACACCATAGGTTTGCATTGCTTTGGTATTTAAATCAACCTGAACTTGCCTTACTTTTCCACCATAGGGATAAGGTAAGGCAGCACCTTGAACTGTTGCTAATTGCGTACGAATAAAATTATTACCTAAATCATTTAAACGTTGCTCTGGTAGGGTCGTACTCGATAAAACTAACTGTAAAACAGGCACTGTTGATGCTTTATAACTTAGAACCAAAGGCGGGGTTGTTCCTGGCGGCAATTGTCTTAACATGGTTTGCGCAATAGCCGTAACCTGACTCAAGGCCATATCGACATTAACACCGGGATGAAAAAAGAGTTTTATTACACTCACACCAATTAACGACTCTGATTCAATATGTTCTATATCATTCACTGTAGTCGTTACTGAACGTTCAAAAATACTGGTAATACGATTAGCCATTTCGTCAGGGGACAGCCCTTTATAAGTCCAAACCACACTTACAACAGGAATATTAATATCAGGAAATATATCGGTAGGAGTTCTTAGAATAGAAAGCGTGCCAATAATTAAAAGCATTAGTGCTAGGACTATAAAGGTATAGGGTCTAGATAATGCAATCCTTACAAGCCACATAGCAATCCATCGGAATTTTTGAACTTTTTAGTATATACCCGATCTCTTTGAAAATGCTATGTTTTAGACAACTTGATTTTTTTGACCTTAACTTTTTTAAAAGTGAGTAATAGAGAGCTCTACTGCAAGCTTTTAAAAAAGTTAAGGACGGAAAAAGCAATAGACTAAAAATAGAATTTTAAAAGAGATTGGGTGTACCAAGCTAACTTTATGAAATCTATTGATAATTATCTAAAAAATAGTTCAGAATAAAAACTTAATTCTCAGCATAAATAAGGCTTAAAATGGCTCATTGGCTTGATAAATTATCACCCAACTTATTTCGATTAGGTATTAATCTTTGGGGGCCTTTTATTGGGGCATCAATCAAAGTAAAAGCAATTTCACCTGATTTTAAAAAGGTAACTGTTTGTTTAAAACAACATTGGTATAACTCTAATTATGTAGGCACTCATTTTGGCGGCTCTATGTTTTCAATGACAGACCCCTTTTTTATGTTGATCCTAATTAAAAACTTAGGCAAAGAATTTATTGTTTGGGACAAGGCAGCCTCCATTGAGTTTATTAAACCAGGAAGGGGATTACTCCAAGCGCAATTTGAATTTAGTGAAGAAGAACTTGCTCATATTCGAGAAGAAACAACACGCGAAAGAAAATATGTTTTTGATAAGGCTGTTGATATTTTAAATAATGACAAAGACGTTGTCGCAAGAGTAGTTAAAACCCTGTATGTTAGTTTGAAAAAAGATAAAAGTTCGTAATGAGTCATAGTGGCCTTAATGCAGCGCAGCGTAACCAAGAGAAAGTTTTTATAACATCCAAACCTTGATTACGCTGCGCTGCACCAAGGCTACAATTATTTAACCGTACTTTGCAAAAACTTCTCCGTTGCGTCAGGAATAATTGGCTTTTCTTCCATAGGCAAAGCAAATTGCTTTGTGACATTCCAATCAATTTTATTCAGATCAATCGATTGAATAGTTGGATTAGTATAAGAACGATAATACAGAAGGCTATTTTTTAAATCCTTATATACTGTCCATTGCGTCTTATCCATGGTATCTGGCGCATTTGATTTATCCCCTCGCACCAACCCGAGAGGAATATCTACATTATTTAGAATATGTTGAGCCAAGATTAAAGCAGAGCCCGCATCATCAACTGGCATCGAATATTGCTGTAAGGCTGCTACTTTCACAAATCGTGAGGGCGGTGTTGGGTCGCCAGGCAAACCCACCAGACCTGAACCCTGCCCTGTGCCTGAATAGGTAATCTCATCGATGATGACAGGTGCTGGTGAGTATGGTGATAAATTAGCGTAATTTTTTAAATTAGTTAATTGCCAGTTAAAGGTAGGCGAGTTGGTTAAAATACCTAATTTGTTATCTGATACCACCATTTGCCCATCAATAAATTCAACAACGATGCTCTCGCCTGTTTTATCACTTATCGTTGCATGCGCAGGCAAAATAACTGGAGCATTGCCTTGCATAGAAATAGGCTCGGCATAAATATGAATTTGATTTAAAGCCTCTTTAACTTCTTTAACTGAGGCAAAATTACCTAACACCCAATCGCCAAAATGAGTATAAGGGAGGGCATTGTCATTTTGTTCCTTAGCAACCGTTGGATAAGTTGTATAACCGGGCAAATATAAATAACCAAAAGAAAGGCCTTTTTCATTCATTCCATCGACAGTCAGCCCTGAACCAAAGTAATCAGCAAAAAGATACCCATATTGGCTTTTCCACTGTTTTGTTTTATCGCCATTGACCCTTGCTGTTTGAAATTGCTTTTGTCTAGGAGAATTCATAAGACGCGATTGCAGTGAAGGACCGAACTCCATTGTCCTACCAATCATAATCGTTCCATCTTTGGCTTTTACAGTAATATTGGTACAGCTATAAGCCGCACCAATCGTGAATAAGCTAAAAGAAAGGCCTAAGCCCAATAATCCCTTCTGCAAATACATTATTACTCCTTTAATAAATGTTAGCTTAAACTCATATTTTTACATGCCTCATCAAAAGCATTGTATTTTCGACGCGATTCAGTCGAACAAATACCAAAAATACCATGTTTACAAATATTATCAGCAACAAAACGCGATACTGCTCTTTTATGCTCATCAATAAATTCATTGTCATCGCTATTTAATTTATTATGAACTCCTTCTGCAAATTCTTTAGCAGAAGATAATCTATCCCCTGTAGATTGCTTGAAAAAACGGGATGTTTGTTTAAATAAAGAGATAGTTAGTTTTAAATTTTGCTCTGCTTTAATTATTCTTTCTTCCGATTTTTCAGTTTCATTATATAATCTTTCTGCCTTATCTTGCAAAACAGTTAATGCTTTGTATATATCCTTATATTTAGCAGCGGCTGCCAATTCTTTTTTCTGAATTAGTAATATTTGTTGCTTAATACCTTCATTTAATTCTTTTAAAACAGCCAATAAATCCTTTTCTTTTTTAGTTTTTGGTTCTGTAACCACAGAACTGCTTGGCGAAGGAATCACTTTTGTATCAGAAGATAAGGACTTTGATGAAGATTTCCTCTTTTCTCTATTTGATTTCGTCTCTTTATAGGGATCTAGCTCGATTGCTTTACTTTTGCGTTTCGAATCTAAATGATAAATCTTAGAAATATAAGCAACCACTTCTTGCATTTCAAGAGCAACGCTTTCTTTGGTTTCTGCGACACCTAATTCAACTGCTATTTTTGCATCTTTTCGGCATTTCATAATTTGTTGAGTGTAATTTGAAATATCAGCCGATAAATTATCTAAGATATTAATCACTTCTGCAGGAAAAGCCTCTTTATCTTTTTCCTGCATATGACCTTGATTAGCCTGTTGTAAAGTCGTAAAAGAGTTACTTAGCGCTTTAGCATCAGCAACTATGCGTTCACATAATAATCTTAAAACAGTGAAAATTTTGCGGAAATTTTTAGGATTAGTAACATAAATTTCACCTAATTTTCGAACACTTTGTAACAAGCTAGAAGCTAAATAACGCATAGTTAAAACTTCATGAGTTAGTTGCGCAAAATTAGCCATAATAAGTGATCTATCAACGAGTTCTTTTTCATCAGAAATCACATCGAATCGTTTCTTTTTAGCATTATATTTCTTAGAGATAAAATTACCGCTATGTTGAAATACCTCTTTTATGTCAGCTAAAGTTTCTTTAACTAGCTTTGCTTCTTTTTCCTCTGCTGTAGGCTTAAGCATAAATTTTTCCAAAGACATTTTTGCTTTTTCCAAAACCGTAAAAAAATCACTATTAAATATATTTTTCGGTTCTTCGCCTTCTATGTCTTTATGACTAATTACGCTAAAAGTACTAAGATAAAGTCCAGCTAAATCCTGTATCCAATCCTTAAATATAGACCTAGGAAGCTCTACTTCAGGATTAGAGCGCACTTCAAAACCCCATATTTGAGTTTTTATGAAATGACGACGCAGCATGCCTTCTTTTAAGGCTCGAGTGATCACTGTATCAGACAATTGGGTATATTCATGAGGAATTACCATTGGCAGAAATTTTCTCATCAACATATCACCATAACGGCTGCATGACGTATTTAATTGGCTCACTGTCTCTCTTAAAGATAAAATCTCTTGGTGTTTTTTAAGAAATGCCTGAGCATTAAGTAAACTACTATGAGCCTCACTTAACCTATCAAAATGCTGACTTTTTGCTCCGTAATGAGAAGCATAGGCATTAATGAATTTGCAAATACCTTCCAAACAAGCTCTATCAAAGTTATAACCCTCTAAGTTAAATACTTT
>JAIUOG010000037.1 GCA_020161725.1 Pseudomonadota bacterium | reverse complement strand
CTCGCTGGCGCTCATATTTGGGGATATCTGCCCTACCTAATGCCGCTGATAATTCGCCGTTAATTCCACGAATGAAAGGTAATGGTCCAATGAGTGATACAGCCCCGCTTCGAAGACTTGTGCAATTATGTTTTGATTTGGGGGCTGAAGAATTAAGATTAAAAGGTGAATTTGAGGAAGCAGAGAGCTTAAAAGTAGCAACAGTGCATTGGTTAAGGCACACCGGTATTTCAGAAGACGTTAAAATTAGACCCAGAGAGCATGTTCGGGATGATGCAGGTCATAGTTCAAGCGTTACAACCGATAGGTATATCGATGTTGAAATGAAAGCCCGGTATGAATCGGCTCGCAAGAAAAAAATAGAGAAAATCTCGTGACGGTCTCTAGGAACTGTACTTCAATTTTTTTCATGACAGAGGTCAGAAATAACAGCCTTTCTCCTTGTTATCCTGAAAAAAACGTTCGCTTTTTGAAGGATCTTGTTGAATGCGAAGTGAAAGATTTTGGGGAGTTAGAGCCTTGAATTCGAGAAGATTCTTCGCAAAGCTCAGAATGACAGGGAGTAAGAATGACAGGCGCAGCGATTTTTCTAGCCAGCTTCGTTGTCAAAATCAAAGAGAATTATCTTTTTTTTGTAACTCTTCAAGCTCAGACAGCATTTTTGAGGTTTCTGTTTGAGGCACAAAAAAGCAATTTCTATTTTTAATAATATCGGTAATATAACTTACAATTGCACCTATTAACTTTAAAATCCCTGATTTAAATGTATGAATTTCAATCATTGCCGCTTGATTATCATAAAGCACATTAATAGCTTCTAGAGATTTATCTTTGAAAGCTTGTAAATTCATTGCTTTCTCAGCCATCGGCATTTTTCGATAAGGAAGCTCCATATATTTCAGTTTCAAAACGAGGTCTTCTAAACCAGAAGCCGCTTTGTTGCAATTTTTTTCTCGCAGGTATTCTATTTTTCCTTCTAATTGAGTAATTTTTTCAAACCAAATTTTTTTTTCTGCTTCTCCGATAGCAAGCCCTTTAATGCCCCATTTGGTTTCAATTAAAGCGATAATTTCTTCTAAATCATTTTTATCTTTTTTTGACGCACCAATTAAGCGAGCTTTTAAAACATCTAAACACTTTTGACCTTGCATGTTGTAGGATAGGTTAAAATTATCCAATACAAAATTAACCATATCTTTTCTTGAATGCTGAGCTACTATTTGTAGAATTTTTAATCCTCTAATAGCCGTTTCTATTGATGAATTTTCTGCATCGGAACTAGGTAGCATTTTGAGGATAAGCGCCTGTATTAGCGCGTTGCTTTTTTTTCTCTCAAAAGCTGCTTCAAGAAATTCAGTTTTAACTTCAAATTTCAGACTAGCCTCTTCGCCCCTTTTGACATAAAAATGAAATTTACCATCTTGGCCTTGCTTAAAGCTTAAATTACCAACTACTAAATGATTAGGCGCATCAGACATAACAGCCTCACAAGAAACCAACATGCCCTAATTATAGCAATATTAAAAACAAAAATGAAAACTAAACAGGCAAACAGGCATCAATTAACTCAATGGCATGTCCATCAAGTGCTTCACCTAAAAATATTTCACCTACTCTTTGAAAGCGAGCAATCGAATCTGTAACTAAATAATGGATACTCGGCTTTGCAACCTGGACTTTATTTAATAACTTTTTCTCATTTAATATTGTTTCTAAGGCTCTGGCAGTGGCCTCAGCTGAATCAACAATATTGACGCCTTTAGGTAATAAACTAGACAATAAAGGCTTAAATACAGGGAAATGAGTACAGCCCAAAAGAAAGGTATCTTCTTCTTCTAAATCCTTTAAATAATGCTTTAAAGCTTCAGCTGCAACTAAGTTATCATTCATACCCTCTTCTGCTAATGCTACAAGCACAGAGCAGGCTTTTGTCGAAATTAAGGCTGAAGGTAATTTTTGGCTAATTATATTTTGATAGGCTTTAGAAGCAATGGTAGTTTCTGTTGCTAAAACAGCAATTTTTTGATTTTTGGTCGCTTCAACTACGGCTTCCGCTCCTGGAACAACCACACCCAGAACAGGAATATCCGATAAGATTTTTTGTAAATGAGGAAGAGCAGCCGTTGTTGCCGTATTACAAGCAATCACTAAGGCTTTAATTTGCCTTTCAACTAAAACCTTAGCCATTTGCACTGCATAATTTTGTACCGTATCGGGACTTTTAGTTCCATAAGGCAATCTTGCTGTATCGCCTAAATAAATAAAAGACTCATTCTTTAGGCGGTTTTTTAAGGCTTTTAACACCGTTAAACCACCCATGCCTGAATCAAAAACACCGATTGGTAAATTATTATTATTCATTGTCGCACTATCCCTGTGGTTTTATTCCTATTTGCTCATCCACTTGTTCTTGAGGTTTAGCTTTTTGTTCAAACAAGCGAGCTTTAACACTATTAGACTTCGCAGTATCACGTGTTATTTGTTTGCTAAGCTCTTTTGCCTCTTTGCTTTCTGTTTTAGACTCAGCAAATTTATCTTTCATAAAACGAATTTCTGAATTGCTTTCAAAATCTTTTTTATAGGTATCCGAATTCATACGACTAAAAAAACCGACTTCGCTACTTATTGTAAAACCAGAATTTCCTTTAATTTGTATTGCATTAGCATCAACACCTAAATAGCGTGCAGCACGATATAGGGCGGCTACTTTTTCTTTTTCTTCTTCCCCTGCCCCTCTTATAACCAAGGGATTATCTTTTGTAGGTAAACCTTTCATTGCCGATAAGATTTTAGCAACCATCATGGTTGCAAAATAAGCATTTGATTTCCCTGCTTTATCTTGAGGCACATCTGTTGGGAAAGCCCCCAAAGTCATTTTAATTTTAGGTTGGGATACTCCTTTAGAATCTGTCTTAAAACCAAAACGTTCTTCTGTTGCCATAAGATCTACGTTTTTTTTGACCTGAACAACTTCCCCCCCCTGTCTTTCCTGTCCTGTATAGCTATAAGAAATTGTATGCAAACGAGCCTGTCCTGCAGCAAGCGGCTTTTCTGCACGGAAATAGGCATTTTCTTTTATATCTTCTTTCTCAGCACCCACCATCAGATTATAATCATCTTGGTCTTTTTCTTCTGTTATTCTTGCTTTCGTTTTTTCCTTTAAGAACTTACCTTTATCATTTATAGAAATAACTTCCGTGGTCGTATTATGCCTGAACATAAATCGACTAGCTTCCTCTATAGAGGCTATCAGCCCCTTTCTATGATGTGGACCTTCATTAGCATCAGGATTACCATGAAGTTTTTTATGGAAAATGTTGTGCTCATCGATTAATTCTTGAAGTTTTTCTATTCTTTCATCTATTTTTAAATCTTTTATTAACTGATTAATTTTTCTTTGCTCATCTGATTTGAAACTACTAATTTTCTTCTTAACAGATGCATCGCTTAGCACTTCTTGGTATTTTATTAAATCGGCTTGCATATCAATAAAAAAAGCGAGCATTTCATTATTAGCTTCAGATAAGGTATTTAACTTTTCAAGCATTTTTTGTGCATTGGGTGATAGGGCTAACTTGATAAAATCATTCTCGGTTAATCCATCCATATGCGCAAGAATAGTGTCACGATTCTTTGCAAATTGACTCAACCAAGAACGTTTTTTCGCAAATTCATCTTGATATTGTTTCAATAAAGCAATCATGGCTGCGGGCTTACTTGCGGCAAATTCTCTTTTATCTTGAGCAGCCTTTTGTTGCTTAACTATTTCTTTAAACTCAGAAAACAAAGAAGGATTAATCCACCTTTTGATGTTGGGCTCGTTTTTTAACTTGTCATGATTAAATAAAGATTCAAAAGACTGACTAGTTTTGAAAATTTCAAGTAGCTCTTCTGGTGTTATAGTACGCTCACCTACTTTGCTTAAAAATGCCTCAATAAAAACTTGGTCTGGAATAAAATCGTTGTCCCCGTTTATTTCGCCAGCGGCCATTTTGGCTTGCTTTATAGCAGAAATGTTTATCGATAGTATTTTATCTTTATTTTCTTCGACTAATTCAGCAAATAATTTTTCATCCACATCAGCAGGGCAAGGTGTATAAACATCCGCAATAGTGAGCTTTTTCAAAGCTAGCTCATCATTATAAAGCTGCTGCAATGCTTTTAAAGGTAGGTTTTCAATTAGATTAAGGAGCTTAGGTCTGTTATCTGTATTATCTTCAGGCAATAAACCTTTTACCTTCTCTTTAACTAAGCTTAAAAGTGCTTCTTTTTTTATGCTATCTAAGAAATCATAGGCATTGCTTTTTAGCCAATCTACCTGTTGAACACCCGCTATTTTTAAATGTTTCTTAAGTGTTGCCACATCAGCAACACCTGCAATTTTTTGTAAGAAATCTTTATCCGTATCGGCATTTCTATTACGTATAAATTGCCTTAAGGCTAATTCTTGAGCCTCCAATTTAACAACATCAGGTAAATTTTTAAACGTTTGTTGATTTAGCTCCGCTGCTGTAATGTCTTTTTTAGAGAAAACATTATAGGTATCGACTAAGACTTTTAAGCCTAATCCTTCATAATTAAGATTCTCAGGGCAAGGGATATTAAAATCTGTTAACACCTTTTTAATCTTAGTTTCATCATCACTAGCTAAATCATTTAATTGAAGCTGTAATAGGTTGGCATCTTGATATTCAAAATAGTCATCTCCACTAAAAAGCTTCTCTTTTACAGCAAACCATAAGGCCTGCTCTTGAATAAGAACACGATTTTCAGGCATTGCAAAATGAGCATCAAACAGTTCTTTACTGATTCGTTGCGGTAAAGGGCCCATTTCTTTTATATAATTAGAAGCTTTGAAATCAGATTTAAGTAAAAATTCAAAAAAAGACTCCGAGGGATTCTCAATTAATTTTTTTCTAACAGCCGCTAAAATATTAATAGGAAGCAAATCTTTTGGGCTAAGATCGGTGAAAGCACTGATATGATCGCCACTGAACTTTGTTTTCAAGTTAACATTGTCTAATTTAGGCTTAAGTTCTCTACTGAACGCGACATGCGTAAAATCACCTAATTCCTCAGCAGACATTTTAGCTATTTTTAATTCTAAAAGCCTTAGGGCTGCTGTTTGTTTAATGATAGAAAAATCAGTAATAAGCTCAGGATTTACCTTATTATCATCTTTAATTTGGGTTTTTAAATTTTGAAGGTTAGTTGAGCTTAAAATTTTATCTAAGGTGGACTCATCAGTCATTTGTTTAAGACGAGCAATATAAATAAGATTTTCTACTGGGGCTTTAACTTGCTCTTTATGTTTATCATTAGGTTGTTTGACCCAAAACTCAGTAAAATATTTAAAATCCCCTTGTTGCACATCAATAAGATTTTCTAGGGAAGCATTAGGTAATTCCATCGCAATTCTTTTTTCAGCTGCCAATTCGAACAAATCTTCTGCCAAGGGAGAAGGTATAGCTATGTCTAATTGAGCTTTATCTTTAGGAATCATATTAGGATCTTTAAAAGCTACCAGTTTATTCCAGAAATCCTGATGACTATGTATAGCCTCTTTCAGCGTCTCTTGATCTTCAGCCTCTAGAATTGCATCTAAAGCAGGACCAGCCTCTGGTTTTCCTACTAAAACTTCGTTCAGCGCTGCTTTTAAAATTTCACTAGTCACTGGCATTCGTTCTACTCCTTAACCTTTATTAAGATAAGTTTAAACTGAAATTATTAACAATTCCTTATCTTTCTTGATTTAAATTATAGTCACTGATATAAAAATAATTGAATAAGGCAACTATTTGGAAAGCAGAATGAAAAAAGGATTTTGTTTTGTGCTTTTTCTATTGATAATTAACAACCTTTTTGCCCAAGGCTGTATCATTGGCTCAAAACCTTCACGCCCACGTTATGTTTGCTTTGATGGACGAAGTTTACATCCCTCTGCCACTGGTTTTGTATGGCAAGCTAAGCGCGGTTGTTTTATGAGCTCAAAACCTTGCTGCGCCTACGACGCCACTCATTTTAGTTATTATGAAAATCCACAAAAGGTTTATCAATCTTTTAAACGTTGCCGCTATAAGTACCCTTTCCATTTAGGTGAAATGCAGACTCATTAAGTGTAAACGACCAAAGCTAAGCCAAGTTCATTTTGCCTAAGTTCACAGTTGAATTCAGGAGATCCTTCGCTTTGCTCGGGATAACAAAAACAAGTCCACTCCGAGCGAATAAAGATCTTCTAGATTACAGATAAACTTAATTTATGAATAAATTCCTGTAATCAATATTAAAGACATAACAAGCCAGGTAAAGAAAAAAAGATGTTCCTTTTCTGCAAAGCCTCTAAAATGCTTTCTTTTAATCCATAAATCAATGGCTAAGCCTGGCACGATAGTTAAAAAAGAAAGGATTAAAAAAAGCGAGATATAAATTGCTATCGATGGAAAGGGTAAAATAGAGGCAAAGGCATAAGCTAGGGAAATAAAGCTTCGTTGAAAACTATAAGCTATCCACACTATCCATGGCTCAAACATAACAAAAAGTAGGGTTGCAGCACTAAGAGGTAAAATAGCCTTCATACCCCAAATAGCAAATACTTTTTTAAAAAACTTACCAAACTCTTGTGAAAAGAAGACAAAAATTGAACATCCTAATATGAGAAAAGCTAAAAAAGTGGTACTCATCCTTTATCCTCTAATGTTTCCCAGCGCGCATATAATTGAGCGAGCTCTTTTTCAGAAGCAGCTAACTCTTGACTAATTATGGTAATTTCTGAGGCCTCTTTTTGATAAAACTCAGGGGCCATCATTTTTTCTTGTATAGCGATAATTTTTTCTTCTAATTTTTCTATCTGCTTTGGCAACTGTTGTAATTCACGTTGTTCATTAAAACTTAATTTATTGGATGGCGTTTTAGATTTCACTGCCGTTTTTACAGGCACATCCTTTACATTAACTCTTTCCTTTTTTAATCTCTTATATTCATCATAACCGCCTAGATACTCATTGAAAACCCCTTCTTCTTCATAAACTAAGACGGAGGTTACAACGGAGTTAATAAAGGCTCTATCATGACTGATTAAAATTAAAGTACCTGGATAATCTATTAATAAACCTTCAAGCAACTCTAGTGTTTCAATATCTAAATCGTTAGTTGGCTCATCCATCACTAATAAATTGACTGGGCGAGCCAGTAATTTGGCAAGAAGCAATCTATTACGCTCACCTCCAGACAAGGTTGAAACAAGCTGGTTAAAGCGCTCTGGTTGAAATAAAAAATCTTTAAGATAAGAGGCAACATGCTTTTGCTTACCATTTATCGTAACATGCTCTGCTCCATCCGCTACGTTTTTCATGAGCGTTTCATTTTCATTTAAGTTTGAACGGAGCTGATCAAAATAAGCTATTTCTAATGAAGAGCCGCGTTTTAGACGACCCGTTCCTTTTAGCTCCCCCAACAAAAGCCGAACTAAGGTTGTTTTCCCACAACCATTAGGTCCTATGATGCCTAATTTATCTCCTTTAGTGAGTAATAAGGAAAAGTCTTTTAATAAGGTTCTTTCGTTAATTTGATAATTAAGTTTGTCTGCTTCCAAAACTAAGAACCCAGATTGATTCACATCCAGTTTGATATTTTTTACCTTATCGACTTGCTCGCGTCTCATTTTATGCTGTTCACGCATCGCTTTTAGTGCACGCACACGACCCTCATTACGTGTTCGCCTAGCTTTAATGCCGGTGCGAATCCATACCTCCTCTTCTGCCAGCCGTTTGTCAAAAAGCGCATTATGTTTATCTTCTGCTAAAAGCCTTGCTTCTTTTCTATCGAGATAGGTTTCATAATCACATTGGTAGCTATAAAGTTTACCTCTATCGATTTCGACAATAAGATTAGCTACGGAATTAAGGAAGGCTCTATCATGCGTCACCACTAAAAGGCTACCACGATAGTTTTTAAGATAAGCTTCCAACCATTCAATCGCTTCTATATCCAAATGGTTTGTGGGCTCATCAAGGAGAAGTAGATCAGGTTCTGCAATAAGGGCTGCGGCAAGCAAAACTCGTCTTTTCATCCCTCCTGATAAAGAAGAAATTTGGTCTTCTGGATTGATACCAAGGTGACTTGCCATCGTATCTATTTTAGGTAAATAATCCCAAGCATGTAATTCATCCATCTTTTGTTGGCATTTTGCGAGCGCATCGAGATCGGATGATTTTGATAATCGGTGGAATTCCGCAAGCACAATACCTTTTTCGCCTAAGTCTTTTACTAAAAAAGGATAAACCTTTTCTTCGTTTAGATCTTTAGGTAATTCCTGCATTAGACCTGCGATTTTTAAGCCATTCAAATTATTCACTTGCCCGCTGTCCGAGGTGATTTCCCCTTGGATAAGACGCATAAGGGTTGATTTACCTGCGCCATTTCGACCGACTAAAGCAATACGTGATTGATGTTGAATTTGCCAATCGACATTATCAAGAATTTTGTTACCAGCAACGGTAAGATTGATATTTTGAAAAGATAATATACTCATAAATATTTTGCCTTTTAGCCGCTCTCTTCCTATAAAAAAGTGTATGATAAATGAATTCCAACACTTCATCTAAATTCTCTAGAACGTCCGAATTCCAAAATCGTAAAACACGAAAACCTTCTTCGTTCAAAACTTGGGTGCGCTTTTTATCATAAAAGCGCTGCATCCATATGTTGCCCACCATCTAATTCAATAATGAGTTTTTTTTCAAAGCAAACAAAATCGACGATATATACCCAAATTCTTTCAAGAAGCTATGTTTTGAAAAAACCAATTAAAATGTAGCCTGGATGAAGCATAGCGAAATCCGGGTTTATCCTCCCGGATTACGGCTCGAAGAGCCTCCATCCAGGCTACATTTAATATTCGCTTTTGGCGTTGTTTGTGGATACCCTTTTATGGGTATCTGTCTTTTAAATTTTATAGCCCATGCATTTAGCACGTAGCAAATTTAAAGATGCATAATTCCATCCACTTCAACCATGGACCCTCGGGGTAAAGCTGCAACACCAATGGCTGCTCTTGCTGGATAAGGTTCTTTAAAATAATGAGTCATTGCTTCGTTAACTAGAGGGAAATGGCTTAAATCGGTTAAATAAACATTTAATTTAACAAGATTGCTAAGGCTACCCCCCGCTGCTTCACAAACTGCTGATAGATTTTCAAAAGCTTGTCTTATCTGTAAGCGAATCTCGGGGCTACAGATTTGCATTGTTTTAGGATCTAATGGAATCTGTCCTGATAAATACACCGTTTTATCAACACGAATTGCTTGGCTATAAGTGCCAATCGCTTCTGGTGCTAAATCGCTTGTAATTACTTCCATTTTATCTCCTTATTTATGCCATACGATTCTTACGATAAAGCCGCATAACGACTTTATTGGTTCTAAGGCGTCTCATTACTCTCGCTAAATGATCCCTATTACGTACACTAATTGAAAAAGTGACTGCATTATGTCGACCATCTCGTGGGTCAACATTAATATTACCAATATTAGATTCTGCCTCTGAAATAGCAGTAGCAAGTGCTGCTAAAACGCCGCGTTGATTGGGGACTTCGACTGTAATATCAACCCAGAACTCGCCTCTAACCTGCTCATCCCAGCGTAGGGGAATCAATTGCTCTAGATTAGATTTGCCGTTATTTAGATTAGGGCAATCGCTAGTGTGAACAATAATACCCCGCCCTTGCTGAAAACGACCTACAATATTATCGCCAGGAATTGGTTCACAGCAAACAGCAAAATGAACAACCATGCCTTCTGTTCCCTTGATTGCTAAGGGTTGAGCTGGGATTGTTTTTTCTAATTCGTGATTATCTTGGTTTACAATCAAACGCTTAGCAATCACCATAGGCATTTGGTTACCTATACCAATGGCATACAATAATTCATCGCCTGATTTATAATGAAGATCGTGTAAGAGTGCTTGCAATGATTCGGGTGGAACCTTTAAAAAATCACTACCTAAATCATGAAAAACTTGCTCCAACAAACGTTTACCTAAAACAATGGATTCAGCATGTTGCTGGCTTTTCAAAAAATGGCGAATATTGGAACGAGCCTTACCTGTCACCACAAAATTAAGCCATGCAGGATTGGGATGAGCGCTTGGCATCGTGATAATTTCAACTGTTTGGCCATTAGTTAAGGGAATACTTAATGGCACCAAACGGCGATTTACCTTCGCTGCCACACAGGTATTACCTACACCTGAATGCACGGTATAAGCGAAATCAACAGGAGTTGCCCCCTTAGGCAATTCCATAATATGACCTTTGGGTGTAAAAACATAAACCTCATCTGGGAATAAATCAATTTTTACATTTTCAATGAATTCCAGTGAACTACCAGTGCTTCTTTGCATTTCAAGTAAACGCTGTACCCACTCTCTTGCGCGTAATTGAGCCTCGTTCACTTCCGTACCGGATGATTTATAGATCCAATGTGCTGCCACTCCATTTTCAGCAACTTTGTCCATATCACGAGTTCGAATTTGTACTTCCAAGGGAACACCAAAAGGGCCAAACAAGGTTGTATGGAGAGATTGATAACCATTGGCTTTAGGAATACCGATATAATCTTTAAAACGTTGAGGAACCGGTTTGTATGTTCGGTGCAATGCGCCTAAAACGCGGTAGCAAGAGTCAATATCTTCTGTGATAACACGAAAGGCGAATACGTCGGTGATCTCCGTAAACGAAGATTTCTTAAGACGCATTTTACGATAAATACTATATAAATGTTTACGTCTACCAAATACATGTTCATAAGGAATATTTAAATCCTCAAGAGCCTTTTCTAAATCATGTTCAATTTTTTGCGTTAATTCGTGGCGATTCCCACGTGATTTTTCAACCGCAGATTGAATGGCTCGGTAACGCATAGGATAAAGTGCTTTAAAACCTAAATCTTCTAGGCCAATATACATCGCATGCATACCTAAGCGGTTAGCAATTGGCGCATAAATTTCTAAGGTTTCAACAGCTATACGGCGTCTTTTTGCTGAGGGCATAGCGCCAAGTGTCCGCATGTTATGGTATCTATCAGCTAACTTAACGATGATGACTCGTATATCTTTGACCATCGCCAAAACCATTTTGCGAAAATTTTCTGCTTGTGCTTCGGCTTTAGATTCAAATTTTATTTTGGTCAGCTTGGTAACGCCGTCAACTAAGGCGGTAACCTCTTCACCAAATTGCTGAACTAAATCATCTTTAGAAATAGAGGTATCTTCGACAACATCATGAAGTAAGGTTGCCATGATGGTTTGATAATCAAGGCGCATTCTAGCCAAAATAAGGGCGGCAGCGACAGGATGAGTAATATAAGGCTCGCCAGAACGTCTCATCTGCCCAGAATGCGCTTTTTCAGCTACGAGGTAAGCCTGATAGCATTTTTCAATGTACGGCTGTTCAAGGTAGCATTTAAGCTCTTCATCTAACTCCTTAAAGTAGCTCACATAGGCCCCCAAAGACTTTTCTATTAAAAATTAAGCCTCTCTTTTAATAGATAGTCCCTAAAATCGCTATTTCAAGGCTCGCAAAAGGAGGTTAGTGCTTTGAAACAATAGCCTGTATTAATCTTCTTCTAAGATCTTAGGAGTAACTAAACCCTCAGCAATTTCACGCAAAGCAACCACAGTTGGCTTGTCATTTTCCCATTCAACAAGAGGTTGCTCACCACGAACAGCTATTTGACGCGCACGCTTGGTTGCCACCATGACTAACTCAAAACGATTTGCAACATGCTCTAAACAATCTTCTACTGTAACACGTGCCATAACAACACCTCCGCAACTAAAATTGAATGTACTTTTACACAACCTTTAAGTTTAATCGTTTATCTCACTGTGATGCAAGTAGGAAAGGGAGTAATTTTCCTTGGATTGCATTTTGCGCGGATAATTTTAAACGATTCGCTACCACAATAGCCTGTAATTCACTCGCTGCTTTAGCAAAATCATCATTAATAATTAAATAATCAAACTCAGCAAAATGACTTAATTCCGATTTAGCCTGATTCATACGATATTGAATAACCTCATCCTTATCCTGCCCTCTTGCTTTAAGCCTTTCTTTTAAAACCTCAAGTGAAGGAGGAATAATAAAGACGGAGATAGCATCAGGGAAAATATCTTTAATTTGTTGAGCCCCCTGCCAATCAATATCTAGCACAACATCAATGCCCGCAGAAAGACGAGAATTTATTTGAGTTTTTGAAGTACCATAAGAATGATTAAAAACTTCTGCGTGTTCAATAAAAGTATTAGCCTTAACCATATCGCTAAAAGTTGCTTTGGTTATAAAGAAATAATCAACACCATCCTTTTCACCTGGCCTAATTGCACGAGTAGTATGCGAAATAGAAACCTCAATAGAGGATAAGGTTTTAATTAATTCCTTTACCAAACTTGTTTTACCGCCCCCTGAGGGTGCTGCCACAATAATCAAATTACCTGTTCTGTCATTCATGTCTTACTCTATATTCTGAATTTGCTCACGCATCTGTTCAATTAACACCTTCATTTCTAAAGCGGCTTTGGTTAAATCACTTGAATCCGATTTGGAGCTTAAGGTGTTTGCTTCTCTATTTAATTCTTGCATTAAGAAATCAAGCCGTCTTCCGGCAGGTTCCTTACTAACTAAGGCTTTTTCAACTTCATTTATATGAATATTAAGTCTATCCAACTCTTCACTTACATCCCCTTTCGCTAAAAGAAAGGCAATTTCTTGTTCTAAGCGAGATTTATCAACTTCAATTTGGAATTCTTCTATTTTAGCTAATAATTTAGTAGGCATATCATTTTTATGGCGCTCTACTTCTTTAGTTGCCTTTTCTACTTCTACTTTTAATTTAACAAGGCGTGCTCTTATTTCTTCAGCAAGTGCCTCTCCTTCTCTTTTTCTAATAATAACAAGTTCATCGATAGTATGAATAAAAAGAGACTCAATATCTTTGGTTAGAGTATCCAGTTTTGTTTCTTCTGTTTCAAAAGCACCGGGTAAAGCAAGAATTGAACTTAGTGATAAATTATTTGGAATATTTTTATTCTTTTCTAACCATTCTGCTGTAGCAATCAGATTATTTACAAAGGGCTCATTTATTTTGATTGAAGGATTAGCATCAGCATGTTGCTTTAACTTTAACTGACATTCCAATTTACCTCTATTAATTTTACCTCTTAAAGAGGCTCTTAAAGCCGTTTCTAAAAAGCGAAAATCCTCGGGTAGACGAAAGGAAAGATCTAAATAACGATTATTTAAGGCCTTTATTTCCCAGCATAAATTGGAATTCTGAAGCTCTTTTTGCAGCCTTGCAAAAGCAGTCATCGATTGCATCATTGTTTGTTACCTTTATTAATTTGCAGGCAAATATAAACCAATTTTTTATGCATTGCATTGGATCATCGTATTAATTATTCAATTTGACCTTATTTGAACCCCAAAAACAGAATATTAGTCCATAATTAAAACAGATACCTTGATTAAGGATTTGTACTATGAGCTTCTGGCAAAAAACGAAATCATTCTTTTCTAAGGTTGGTCAATATTATAAGGATCATCCTTTCAAAGCAGCGGGCTTAACGATTTTAGCTGCAGCAGGTGTGGCTGGCGTTATTACCGCATCTCTTGTGAGTTTTGGCGCAGCTCCTGTCTTAGCAACAGCATTAGGTACAATCATAGTTACATCTTCTCCTGCCATAACTGCAGCATCAATTGGCTTAGTAAGTGGCCTCACTGCAGCCGCGAGTACTTTCGTTCTTGTAAAAGATGCAAATAATCCTTTAAGTCAGGTTAAAAGAGATGCTCCTGGTAAAAAAGCTGAAAAATTAGCAGGATTAAATGATGCTGATTCAATAGAGGAACTAGAGGATATTCGCAAGAAAATAGCAAAGCAGGTTAAAAAAGCTGAAAAAAATCTCAGCGAAGCTCGAATAAATAAAGAAAAAAATAAAGATCTAATGGTTGAAACTACATATGCAGACCTTGTTAATAATGCAGAACTCGATTTAGAAAAAGCAAAGTTTGCTCTAAATAAAATTCAAACTAAAATTAATGTGAGTAACGATCCTTTGGCTTATGCGGCTAACCTCAGCGTAAATATTAATTTTGCACTAGAACAGCTAGAAAAAACGATTAATGCTGCGGGAACACCCAAAGAAGTAGAAGAAGCTATACTTAAAGCAAATCTAAAAATTGCTAAAATTGAAAAAGAAATAGTCGGAATTATAACGCTTCCTAATGAAGATAAAGTAAGGATTAAAAATGATATTATCGAAGCTAAAACCAAGGTGGTTTTATTAGCCGATATCATTAATAATCCTCATAAATTAATTAATAATTCAGTTAATTTTCTTGATAAGACCTCCAAAGAGATACAAGACAATATTGCCCATAAAACAGTAAATATCTCTAGCGCCAACGAAGTAATAAAAATGGCAGAAGCTTTAGTCAAACGAGCAGAGGCTTTAATTAAACATTATAAAGATAATCCTTCGGCTGTAAATTTATTGACAAAAAAACTCAATGAAGCAAAAGAAAATGTACAAAAGGCAAAGGCGACTAAAGCAGTTCTTTCTTCAAACAAAACAACAATAAATAGCATTGAGGAACAAATAGCTTCCTGGAACAATGAAAATGCTAAAAAAACAACTCATAGCCAATTTAAAGAATGGGCAACACCAAGTATTGCTAAATTAATCAATTTAAGAGATGCAATAGCTTCATTACCTGAAGGAATTAGAGAACGATTTAATGATCAATATCAAGTAGTAAAAGGTAGTTTTTATGAGCGACTCAACTCAACTCTGCATTCTTTTGCCGATATCATTAATTCGAATTATAAAAAAGCTGAATCTATACCCGCATATATAGAGAAGAAAAAAGCCGACCTCGATGATGGAGCTAAAGATAAAGAAATCGATAAAATAAAAAAATTTGCAACCGAAGCTCAAAAAGCCTATAGCGAAATGGCTACTTTTTTCAACTCCATTAAAAATAAAATTTCCGTCGCGGAAGAAACTAGATTGCAAAAAATGATAGATGAAATGCAGCTTAAGGCCGTTGGGATTAATCAGATTAAAATAAATGCAGAAAACATTGATATCTATCAAGCTTCAACTACAGCGGTAGAAACAAGAACTGAAGCCTCAGACAATTCCACTCTAGGCATGAAAGAAGAAGCACCTATTGATATTGCTGCTGAACTAAAAACAATTGATGAAAAACTTGAGGATATAGCGCAGGCAAAAAGTACGACGGACAATGAACTCGAATCCCTTAGACAACAACAAAATAAGGTTCAACAGAAACAAATTGATCTTGCTGAATGCTTACAACGATTGCGTGAAATAAAGGCCAATATTAATAAACTTCCTGAAGCAGACCAATCCAAATGGAAACGAACATTAGATACTGTCAATAAAGAGCTTCAACACACCCTTAAAACAGATGATATTAGCGAAATTAAAAATCGATTGACTGGACTCCGTGCTGAATTAAAAGAAGAAGTTCAATTCGCTGAATTAAGTGAAATTTCTAGAAATTTTGATGCGGCGATGGAAAGGATTAGTTTTAAAGCAGCTAAACCTGCAAGTAATCATAGTATACCTAGAGAGCTTGAAGGCATTGTCGGTTCTTTATTGGATGATTTAGGAATTCCAGCTAAAGCCCCCGAAAAAGCACAAACTAGCATGGAGAAAACGAGAGCCATGCGAGCGTCGATGGTTGAAAAGCATCCTCCCCAAGATATACCTGCGGCGGAAACAAAAAGTGAGGCTGGCTTTAGAGTTAAATAATTTTGAACACCTAAATCCAATAATTTACCTTGGAAAAGATGCGAATTCGCATTTAAAAGATTATACTTCTTTGTTTCTATACAAGGATTATCATGCGTCCCAGCCAAAGAGAGGCTAACCAGCTTCGTCCAATCAAAATCACTCGTCAATTTACTAATCATGCGGAAGGTTCTGTTTTAGTTGAATTTGGGCAAACACGTGTTCTCTGTAATGCCTCAGTGATTGATGGTGTTCCTCGTTTTCTTAAGGGTAAAAATCAAGGCTGGATAACCGCAGAATATGGCATGTTACCAAGAGCCACTCATTCTCGCACAGAAAGAGAAGCGGCTAAAGGTAAGCAAGGTGGCAGAACCTTAGAAATTCAACGTTTAATTGGTCGGTCATTACGCGCTTGTATCGATTTAAAATCGATTGGTGAAAATACAATTACTCTCGATTGCGACGTTATTCAAGCGGATGGCGGGACAAGAACAGCAGCGATTACTGGTGCTTGCATTGCTTTAAAAGATGCCCTTGATTTTATGGTTAAACGCGAAAAAATTCGCAAAGCCCCCAATTTCAACTTCATTGCTGCAGTTTCTGTTGGCTTATACAGAGGGCAACCTGTTTTAGACCTAGACTATGCAGAAGATGTGCTAGCGGATACCGACATGAATATTGTCATGAATGAGCATAACCATTTTATTGAGGTACAGGGTACGGCAGAAGAACAAAGTTTTAACCGTGACCAACTTAATACAATGCTTGCTTTAGCTGAAGAAGGTATCGGCCGGTTGATTTCTTTGCAAAAGGATGCTTTTAGTTAAGGGTATCTCTGCAAAAGAAAGATACACGCATCTAAAATTAGTGGTTAAATTCGAGATGGATTCCCGCCTACGCGGGAATGACATTTTTTAAACCATATTCAAACCTTGTTTTACCGTCATCCTGAGCTTTGCGAAGGATCTCTTGAATTACACAGTGAACTCAATATACCCGAAGCTACCTCCTTATTCTTAACATTTTCTTCTATACTAACAATATATAATATTGAAGGATTAATTATGTCTGTTGTTTATGAGCAAAAAATTAGCGAAGTAGATATTGAAAAATATCCTACCTCTTTTGAACCCCACGAAGGAAGTTTAACCTTAGGTGACTTACATGGAAACCCAGTTAAGTTGCTTTATTCGCTTATACGCCACCAAATGCTTCAATTTAAACCTGGCGTCGATGCTGAAGCGGCCTATAATGAATTTGTCAGCATTTATAATGAAGCTGGTGAGCTCACTTCAGTCACAATAGATGGGAAAGTTTATGATTATCAAAGCTTGAAAAATCTAAATGATAGAACCCAAGATACCATTAAATTGCATAAAACAAATATTATTAAGGATATTACAGCATTAAAGCTTAACTCTTCTGACTATGATTTGGATAATGAAGAAGGCATAAAAAAACTAGAAGATAAATTAAAGGAGATAGAACCGCTACCAACCGAGACAATTAAAAGGATTGGTTATTTAAGGGAACAGAGAGCAATCTTTAATAATAGGAATGAAACTATCAATGCTCTTATAAAAAAGCTACAAGAACAATTTCCAATCTTAATCAAACGTTTTTATGCTGTTTTAGAAAATTTAGAAGTTGCTAATCGAGGATTATTAAGATTAATTGGTGACGAATTAGCTGATAGAGGAAAAAATGATCTTTTAACCCTAATTTTTATGGGTTTCTTGGGTAAGCAAGACATCGATTTAAGAATTAATATATCAAATCACAGTAATCAATTTATTGCTCATCAAGAAGGATTAGAAGATAGCTCAGAAGTTGATCCAAGGCAAAAACCCTCTCTTAGAAATTATCAAACGCTATTAACTCATCAAGTCATTGATCCTGAAACAATGGGAGAGATAGAAAGGATAGTTGAAGAAGTGTATAAACCTAGCCTTAAGGCAATTGATTATCAAATAGTTGAAGGAACACCTCCTAGTATTCGACTTTTTACACATGCTCCAGTTCGTTTTGCGTTGGTAGAAAAGTTAGCCGAAAAAGCAGACCTTCCCTATAAGGCAGACACAGTTGAAGACCTAGCTAGAACCATCGATGGTATTAACGCCTTTTTAACTGGGGCAGTAAAACAAGGTACCGTACATGAATTGTGTAAAAAACCGCCTAAAGCTCCCGAACAACCCGGGGACCCCGAAGGTTGGATAGGCCACCAATTAGAAGGCTTAGAGAAAGAACAGCAAATGTTAGAAGATTATCCCTGGTATTATGTCGCTTGGAACCGTTGGGATAATGAAATAGAGGCAGATAAAACAGCAAGACCTTCTGCAATAAAAGGCTTTTTTGGTGTAGTTCGTTATAATATTGAATATGTACATGGCCACGATAATGGTATTACGAATGCCAAACATGTCATCAACACTAATAACATTACTGGCATGATGAGTAAAAGCGAGGAAAAAGAAGAAATAGATTCTGCTATAAGAGGTATTAAAACCATTATACCAGATATTGATATTGATAACATGAATTACGAGGATTGTATTAATAAAATAAAATTGCAGGGGAAAAATCCAGCAGACATTATAACCAATCTAGAGCGTTTCGAAAGACATTTTAAAAATCTTTCAATGGCTCGTTATAACGTATTTACTTCTGATGCTCAAGGCGTAGAATCACCAGCACCTATAGATACCGCAAATCTAAGTATCTGGGATAAATATACTCCGTTGAAAGCACTTAAAAGCTTTTTTAATGATTTATTTACTGCCATCGGTAATTTAGGCTCTAAAAAAGAGCAACACTTACCTGAAATGCGCGAAGTTCATACAACGCCTAATAGTGACAAAATGCCAGAAACCAAACCAGAAGCCACTTCCTCACAAACATGGACAACAAGTAATTTAGACAACTTAAAATCTGGATCTGGCAAAATGGAAGAAAAGGCGTGGACTAAAGCAAAGCCAATACCCCCTCATGTGTCTGATAGCTCTGAAACTACTACCTCAACGAAGGATAAAATGAAAGCCCAATTACACCATTTTAAAAACAACGCTTCAGAGCCTTCTTCAGAGCCCTTACCTCCATCATCTAAACCCTAACATTCTCAAATTAACCCCTGGATACTTAAGGCTTCTAAAGCCTGATCCAGGGTATGCATTTGCTGATTTTTACCTGTTTGCATTAGTGAATAAATTTGCGCTAACTTATTTTCACAGATTAAATTTCTGATAGCAGGGTTATTCACTAATACTTCCGTAGCTAAAACACACCCCTCTCTCTTTGTAGGATAAAGTTTTTGCGCAATAATAGCTCTTAAAGAATCGGCAAGCAGAGTTCTAATCAATGCCTTTTCCTCTTGCCCAAAAACATCAATTAATCGATTAATTGTTTTAATCGCAGAGGGACTATGAATAGAGGCTAAAACTAAATGCCCTGTTTCTGCAGCGGTTAAAGCCATACGGATGGTTTCTAAGCTCCGTAATTCACCAATAACAATTACATCTGGATCTTCTCGCAAAATACCTTTTAGCGCATTTCCAAAACTAGGGCTATCTCTACCAATTTCTTTTTGCTGAATAAGACAGGATTTAGATTGATGAATAAATTCAATGGGGTCTTCGATACTAATGATATGTTTTTTCTGCTGTTGGTTCATATGATTAATGACAGCCGCAAGCGTTGTTGATTTGCCAGAGCCCGTAGAGCCTGCGATTAAGACTAAGCCTTCGTTATACAAAGCTATTTCTTTTAAAATAGCTGGAAGATGTAAAGCATCTAAACTAGGGATAGTTTCTGGTAGTAGTCTTATTGCTAAAGAAAGTCCTCTTTGCTGTTTAAATAAATTCAACCTCAGCCTAAGATCTTGCCAAGATAAGGCAAAATCAATATAACCTTCTCGGTGAAATAGCGATTTTTGTGGCTCATCTAAATGATTAAAAGCAAAACTCAAAATCATTTCTTTGGTTAAACAGGGGAAAGGTAAAATCGCTAATTGATTGCCTTGCCGATAATAAGGGGCTAAACCTTCCGATAAATGTAAATCCGAAATAGGCCTTTCTTTTAAAAGGACTAGTAATTCCTCGATATCCATATAAAATCCATGATGCGAAGTGAGGCTAGCTTACTCGAACTAATTGAAAAATAAAATGACGATTAAAAAGCAAATTAAAGAAATTCAACTTTTAATAAAAAATACCGCCGAATCCTGCCATAGAGATCCTAAAGACATTAGCCTTTTAGCGGTGACTAAGTCTCAACCTGCTAGTGTGATTAGAGAAGCATATAATGAGGGTCTTAGGCATTTTGCTGAAAGTTATTGGCAGGAA
>JAIUOG010000036.1 GCA_020161725.1 Pseudomonadota bacterium | reverse complement strand
CTAACCGTATTTATCGTATTAAAAAGAGATAAATCATAACTATAAGGCGCATAATTGCCATGCCAGGCCACCACATTTAAGGGTGAATGATTTGATTCAGCCTGCCAAAATTGGTTTTGATACTTCGATATCAATTCAACTTCATTTACCTTTTCTTGTTCATAATGAGCTTCAGGGTACAAAAAATGTCGGGGATGAGCTAAACCATTAGCACCAATAAATCCTAAATTAGGTAAAGTAAAAGGAACACTTAAATTTTCACAGATATAACCAGAGGCATTTTCCGAAATTAATTCGACTCTATATTTTACACCTCTTGGAATCACTGCAATATGCCCTTTAGATAAAGGAATTTTACCAAACTCGGTAAAAAGTATTAGTTCGCCAGCAAAGGGTACAAAAAGCATCTCTCCATCATAGCTAGAAAAATAGCGCTGTTTCATGGATAGATTTGCTTGATAAAGATAGGCATTAGCCACTTCATTGCCTGCAATAAAAAATAAACCATCAATGAAATCAGTTGATGTTGTTAAGTTAGCCAAGGGTGACCAACGGTAGGGATTTGGAGCTTGCAAAGGTGCTAAGACCATATCACAAATTTTAAGATAGGGCTTAAATTCCCCTTGTACTACCGATGGCAAAATCCGATATAACCAGCTATGTAAATTAAGATGTCTGGCTCGTGTAAAGGCAGAACCACTGAGTTGTTCTGCATATAAATTAAAGGCGGGTTTTTGTGGCGAATTTTGTTCTTTAGGCAAAGCGCCTTTAATTGCTTCTGATTCGTGATGATTTGCAAATCCTTTTAGCACCAAGCTCTCCATTGATATACTTTTTTAATAAAAATAATATTAAAACGGCAATAATAAATAAGCAAACAACAAACTTCAGTTTTTAATCGTGTTTTGAAGAAACTTGGGTATAGCCTTTCCTTAAGTTTTCGATATAAAATTAGCTTATTTTCGGTTTAAGAGGTATGACTCATGGCAGGACATAGTAAATGGGCAAATATTAAATTTCGTAAAGGTGCTCAAGATGCAAAAAGAGGTAAAATTTTTACAAAACTAATTCGTGAAATCACTGTGGCTGCTCGCTCAGGTGGTGCTGATGAATCGACCAATGCTCGTTTACGGGATGTAATTAGTAAAGCCTTAAAGGCCAATATGAAACGCGATACCATTGATAATGCAATTAAACGTGGTGCTGGTGGTCTTGATGGCGATAACATGATTGAAATGCGTTATGAAGGCTATGGCCCAGGTGGTGTTGCTATTTTAGTTGATTGTTTATCGGATAATAAAAATCGTACCGTATCTGAAGTGAGACATGCTTTCACCAAGCATGGTGGTAACTTAGGTACAGATGGTTCTGTCGCCTACCTTTTTAATAAGCAAGGTGAAATTTTGCTAGCCGAAGGTGAATCAGAAGAAAAAGTGATGGAAGTGGCGATTGATGCTGGTGCTGAAGATGTAGTTAGCAATGATGAGCAAATAGAAATAACAACACCGGTTGAAAGTTATCACTCAGTTTTAGAAGCATTGAACAATGCAGGGATTAATGTTGAGCAATCTCAATTAATGATGAATGCCCAAACTTCGGTTGCACTTGATAAAGAATCAGCAGAAACCTTAGTTAAACTAATCGACATGTTAGAAGATTTAGATGATGTGCAAAACGTGTATTCTAACGCTGAATTTCCTGAAAGTTTATTTGAGGAATAATGACTATTATCTTAGGTATTGATCCAGGCTCTCGTATAACAGGCTATGGCATTATAAAAGAAGAGCGTCGAAAAATTGCCTATCTTGATAGTGGTTGTATCCGTACCTCTGGTGATGATTTAAGTCAGCGCCTTTTGCAAATTTTCAATGGTATCTGCCAACTGATGGATAGCTACTCTCCAGACGAGGTAGCTATTGAGCAGGTTTTCATGCACCAAAACCCTAATTCAGCTCTAAAACTGGGTCAAGCTAGAGGTGTCGCCATGGTTGCTGCGGCTTCACATCGAGTAAAAATTGCTGAATATGCGCCCCGTGAAATAAAGCTTGCCGTGGTGGGATATGGGGCTGCTGAAAAAAGCCAGGTTAAACATATGGTTATGAATTTATTAAATCTTAATAGTGCGCCACAAACAGATGCATCTGATGCCTTAGCTATCGCAATTTGCCATAGCCATATGCGTTATAGTTTGGCAGCCATTACATCTCAACAGCAAAAAAAATCTTGGAGAGAATTCTCATGATAGGTTGGTTAAAAGGGGTTGTTATTGATAGGCAAGAGCCTGGAAAATTAGTTTTGGATGTTAATGGTGTTGGCTATGATGTCGAAACATCCTTGCAAACCTTTTTTCAAGTAGAAGCTGAAAAGGCTGCAATAGGTTTACATATCCATACTGTTGTTCGTGAAGATGCCTTTCTATTATATGGTTTTGCTGATTTAAAAGAACGAAGCTTATTTAGAGCACTAATTAAGGTGAATGGTGTAGGACCTAAATTAGCTATTACTATTTTATCAGGTATTAGCCCAGCCGATTTTATTCAATGTATTCATCAACAAAATATAAATTATTTAACTAAATTACCGGGTATTGGTAAGAAAACAGCAGAGCGTCTTGTTATTGAAATGAAAGATAGTTTGAAGGAATTTAATGAGCCTAATTTAGTTGGTTTTAGTGGTTCTAATAAAAATACCTTTAAGGAACAAAATGAGGCAATTTCTGCTTTAGAAGCCTTAGGTTATAAACAGCAAGAAGCTATCAAAGTGATTAATAAAATTGATGATGGAACAAAGAGTTGTGAACTTCTGATAAGAGAGGCCTTGCAATTATTATCGGCCAGGGTATAGAGGTTTTCTAAGAAGGGGGGCTGTGTTAGGCTTTAACTCAATAATAAGCATAGTATTTTAAAGAAAATTGAGTATACAATGAAAAGGTTTGACTTAATTAGGGATAGTTATGACTACTTTGATAGCTTGTTTATTAGTTGCAATAATTTTATGTTATTTATCAAAATTGCCCATGATGTCTGCAATAAAAAAGGAAGCCCATTACGATAACAATCATCCCCGTGTACAGCAATCTCAACTGACAGGTTATGCTGCAAGAGCACTTGCTGCACATCAAAATTCTTTTGAAGCACTTATCGTTTTTTCAACGGCTGTATTAGCAGCAATGGCAACTAATCATGTGACAAAATCAGTTGAATATATGGCAATTGCTTTTATTATCATTCGTATTGTTTACCATGTTCTTTATCTTTTAGATAAAGCGTCATTGCGCTCTTTAGTTTGGTCTTTGGGCTTATTTACATCGATTGGTATTCTCTGTTCTTGTTTTTACTAAGGTTTAATTCAGATGCATAAAAAAGTATTTAGCAAAGGTTTGGTTTGTATTGAATATGAAGAACAAACACTCGCTTATGAAAATGCAATTCAACCGGTTATAGAAAAGCTAAATACACAAAGAGGGGCTTTATTTGACTCTAACTATGAATATCCCGGTCGTTATACTTGCTGGGATATTGGTTTTTATAACCCGCCTTTAGCTATCACTATTCGTCAGGAATCGATTGTTCTGCAAGCCTTAAATGAGCGCGGTGAAGTTCTTTTAAGAATAATGGCTCCCTTATTAAAAGAAGCAGAAAATTTTCGTTTAATCAAAGAAGAGTCTACGCTTTTTGAAGTTGAAATTATTAAATCAAAAACTCTTTTTAGTGAAGAAGAACGATCCAAGCAACCCTCTCTTTTTAGTTTGCTACGTGTTTTATTGGACTTTTTTAAATGCGATGAGCCTTATTTGGGATTTTATGGTGCCTTTGGTTACGACCTTATTTTTCAATTTGAAAATTTAAAAAAAGTATTAGAAAGAGATCTCTTGCAACGAGATATGGTGCTTTATTTACCTGACGAGATTTATGTTGTTGATCATCGCAAAGAAGTGGCCTTTGTAAGACGTTATGATTTTAGCTTGGCCAATGAAAGAACCCATCATCTTGAAAGGGAAGGGGAGTCTTCGAATTATGACGCTTTATATGAACCGAATAAGGCAGCCGATCATGAGGTAGGGGAATATGCAAACTTAGTCAAAGTTGCCAAGGCACGTTTTAAGGTTGGTGATTTATTTGAGGTTGTACCAAGCCAAACTTTTTATACGTCTTTTAAGGACAAGCCCTCCTCTCTTTTTAAAATGATGCGTCAATTAAACCCCTCACCCTATGGGTTTTTTATTAATTTAGGTGAAAAGGAATATTTAGTTGGTGCCTCACCTGAAATGTATGTGCGCTTGCGAGGTAAGGAAGTCGAAACTTGTCCTATTTCTGGTACTATCAAGCGCGGTGAAAATGCTATTGAGGATGCTGAAAATATTCAATTTTTATTGGGTTCTGAAAAAGAATCGTCTGAATTAACCATGTGTACCGATGTTGATAGAAATGACAAATCACGAATCTGTCAGCCTGGTTCAGTTAACGTTTTAGGACGAAGGCAAATTGAAATGTATTCCCGCCTCATTCATACCGTTGATCATGTTAAAGGAACGCTTCGTGAGGGTTTTGATGCAGTCGATGCGTTCTTAACGCATATGTGGGTTGTCACTGTCACTGGTGCACCTAAAATTTGGGCGATGAATTTTATTGAGACCCATGAAAAATCGCCGCGTAAATGGTATGCAGGGGCTGTGGGGTGGTTTGGTTTTAATGGTGATTTAAATACAGGCTTAGTTTTAAGAACAGTACGACTTAAAGAAGGTATTGCAGAGATAAGAGTAGGCGCAACCTTGCTGTATGATTCTATTCCCGAAGATGAAGAAGCTGAAACTAGACTTAAGGCTTCTGCTTTTTTAGAAATGCTTAGAAAATTCAATCAACCTAAAAAAGAGCCTGTTCAAAAAGAATCAAAGCCTGGTTTAGGAAAAAAAGTACTTTTGGTTGACCATCAAGATTCCTTTGTTCATACACTTGCTAATTATTTGAGGCAGACAGGAGCGGAAGTAACTACTGTGCGCCAGGAACTTGTTAAACAATATTTAGATGAAGCAGGTTTTGATTTGGTTTTCTTATCTCCTGGCCCAGGTAGCCCTAAAGATTTTAAACTAAATGAGACTATTGCCTTGGCTATAAAGAAGAAGATACCTATTTTTGGTGTTTGTTTGGGTTTACAAGGTTTAGTTGAGTATTTTGGGGGAGACTTGGATGTACTCTCTTATCCTATGCATGGTAAGGCCTCTTTAATCAAAGTAAAATTGGATACTCCTTTATTTTCAGGCCTTAGCGATAGTTTTACAGCTGGGCGTTATCATTCTTTGCATGCGAGGCGTAGTACTTTTCCTGCTGAGTTAAAAATAACAGCAGAAAGTGAGGATGAGGTTGTAATGGCTATTTCTCATCAAACTTTACCCATTCATGCGGTACAATTTCACCCGGAAACTATTTTATCTTTATCTAAAAATGCGGGTTTACGTATTATTTCTAACCTTATGGACATGTTAAATTAATGCGCGACAAAATTTTAGCTATCTATGCTACAGCCATTTTATTGGGGCTCATTGTTGGTGTAATTGGATCTTTTTTTCAAATAGGAATTAATCTTTTAACTAACTATCTTAACCGAGCTGAAACACTTTTAGGTCAGGGTAAATGGGCACTGCTTTTATCTATTGTTTCCTCTATGTTTTTAGCGGGAGGCGCTTTTTTATTAATGCGTAAATTTGCACCAGAGGCTTCAGGATCGGGGGTTCAAGAAATAGAAGGGGCTTTATTGCACCAAAGAACAATCTATTGGCGTCGTTTGATTCCTATTAAGTTTTTAGGTGGGGTTATGGCCATTGCTTCTAAGTTAGTTTTAGGAAGGGAAGGGCCAACAATTCAAATTGGCGGTAATTTAGGCGATATGTTTGGGGATATTTTCGGCTTTTCTTCAGAAAGGCGGGATGCCCTAATTGCAGCAGGCGCTGCTGCTGGTTTGGCCGCAGCTTTTAATGCCCCTCTGGCCGGTGTTTTATTTGTTTTAGAAGAAATGCGAAGCCAATTTAATTTTAGTTTTATCAATTTAAAAACAGTAGCTATTGCTTGCATGAGTGCTACCATTAGCTTGCATTTTATTTTAGGCTCAGGGCCTGATATTGAGATGCCTATTTTTTCCTTACCCAGCCTAGAATCATTAATTCTATTTTTTTTCTTCGGCATCATTATGGGATTGATAGGCCTTTATTTTAATAAAGGTTTGATGTTTGGTTTGAAAATAGTCGATAAAATGAATTTCAAGCAACATCTAATTTATGTTTTATTGGTTGCGGCTTTAATTGGCGCACTTGCTTTTTATTATCCTGACACCGTGGGAGGGGGATATAACATTATTCATCAAGCCTTAACTATTAATAGCAGTTTGAGCTTTTTACTTGTTGTTTTTCTTATTCGATATTGTCTATCAATACTGTCTTATTCAACGACAGTTCCTGGTGGTATTTTTGCACCCATGCTTGCCTTGGGAACAATAATAGGAACAGCCTTTTATACAGCAGTTTCTCCTTATATTCATGATTCAAGTCTATATGCCGGTATGTTTGCGGTAGCAGGAATGGGTTCTTTATTTGCAGCAGCAATAAGAGCACCGATTACTGGTATTATTTTAGTGGTTGAGATTACTCAAAATTATTCCCTTATTTTACCCTTAATGGTTTCATGCCTTACTTCAACAACGATTTTGCAATTGGCAGGAAATCCGCCTATTTATACTCAGCTGTTGGAAAGGACGCTGAGGAAAGCGGGGAGGGAATCTGTTGCTAAAGCAGATTTGTTATCACATAAAGTATAGGCGTTTACCATCGCAAAAATCGTGAAGCAATCCCGATTTGATTTTTTATTGTACAAAAAAATGGTCTATGATATATTTCTGTTCATTTTGTATGTTATTGAGTGAACATGTCCTATACTGGTGTTTATTATCCTAAAGCTTTTCTTACTTCATTACCTAAAGATATTCATGTTAAGCACCCGTGCTTAGCGAGTTCTGAGTCATTTAATGAGTTTCTTAAAAAAGTACTTGAAACTGAGGGGGGACTTGAGCGTATCAATGGTCGTGATTTACTAAGTTGTCGATTAAATAGAAAGGGTAGATTATTATTTACTTGGCATGAGCAAAATCTTATTTTGATTGATATTGATACGGAGCATAAATATAACTCTATCTATATACGTGAACCGCAACGTATAGCTGCTTTGAAAAATTCTTCCAAAGAAGAGTATGACTATTTAGAAGCAACATCAAATACAAATTTAGTTCAAATATCACCGAAAGAAATAGAGCTTAATTATTTTAATGGTGAACACTTAGAATTAACTCCTTACCAAAAAACAATTTTGCAACCCCGGAATTCTGCAGTAATACAAGGGCCTGCCGGTTCAGGGAAAACAGCCATTGCTCAGGGCTTTATGTATTTGGTTGCTGAAGATCCAGATAAGAAATGTATCTTTATTTGTATGAATCAATTATTGGCAAAACAACGAAAAAAAGATTTAGAGGTCATTAAGGCCAATTCTGATAAGCCTCTAGCTGAGATTATTATTGTAACTTATCAGGAATTTATTGATCACTATACAGAAATACAACCCTTACCCTTAGGAAATGATAAAAAATTCAATGATTTTTTTAATAAATATCATAAGACTCATCAAGAAGACCCTCATATTTTAGCTTTAGCTCAATTAGGTACAATGAAACTTTACCAAGCTTTGCAAATCCTATCAGTATATGAAAAAGACAAAGATTATGACTCTTTAGGAGATGAACAGTGTTTGATCCCTAAGGCCTTAAGAGTTGCTTTTTGGAAAGTCGGACAAAGCTATCTTGCAAGTTATTATGATATGAATTGTTATGGTCTTGTATTAAAAAAAGATACAAATTTTAACTGTGCCATTGTAGATGAGGGCCAGAATTTTACTGTCATGCAATTATTGAATATCTTTAAGATGGTTAAAGGTAATTTTTTATGCTGTTTGGATCCCAAACAATGGATAGGCAAGGGTAATTTTATTACTTTAAATATTTTCTATGATCTGCTCTTTAAACAGTTTGGCTATAAATCAAGTGACATTAAATTTGAACTCAATGAGGTTTATCGCTACGGTGCCGAAGTAACTGGCGTGGCCAATAATATTGTAAAATGTTTAAAAGCCTTAGATACCCAAAAAAGCCAAAGCTATCCTCTTTTGATTTCTTGCGCTGATGCTAAAGGGGGTATTCAATTAACGACAAAATTAAGTGAAGAGGAAATTGTAAAATTAAAAACAGCGGGGAAGTCAGCTGAATTCGCAATCTTTAGCCAGTCAGAATTTAAAGAAGAAGCTATAAAAATTTTTGGAACGGAGCTTGTTTTTACAGAAGAAGACTTGGGCGAATATGCTGGAGTAGAGTTTGAAGCGGTATTATTTTATAAATATTTAAAACCTGGTGATTATAAAAAACTTAATGAGTCTTGGTTAACCTCCATTATTCAAAATGAAAAAGCGTTAATATCGCTTGAAGAAGATGAAAGAGACAGTTTAAGTCAATTACTACGAATAATTTATACCATCCTTACTCGTAGTAAATCAGAAGTGATTGTGGTGCAGCCTGAACATCATCTACTAACTCCTTTTTTAAAACGAATACTCAATAAAACTAAGAATGATTGCATTCATGTAGACGTTGAAAAAAGTACAGAAACGGATTGGCAGAGGAAAAGAGATGACTTAAGTTTAAGTAAGATTGTACAAGAAGAAAAAGTACTACCTAAGAAAAAAAGAAAGCGCAAGAAAAAAGAAGTTAATCCAGTAATTGATACAATGATTACGGAATTAACGCCACCTACAATTCAAGTTTTATCTACTGCAAATAATCCAATTAAATCGGTTATATCTGTATCACCTAAAACTGTTAGTAAACAGTCTATTGAAGAGAGGATATCAACTAAAGTTATTCCCTCTTCGAATCAAGGCCCAAATGCTAATACAAACCGAATGGTGACTATTTTTAGTAACTCATTATATAAGTATATTTTTATAATGCAGGTTATGAAAAAAGAAAAGGATAAAGATAAACAATTCACTTTTTTTATAATTTCTTCTTTGTTTTTATTATCTAAAGAACCCCTAACAGACGATTTAATATCCCAGATAAAAGGTAAAGAACACAATATAGAAATATTTGCAGGTTTATTGTTATGGAAGAAAGACTTTTTAGAAAGATATTTTGGGGAAACAATTGATTCTATCGTAGATGATTTTTTGCATGAATCCAATTTTACCGCTGCTACAGGGCAGATATTCTGGGAAAATTTAAAATTTTTAATTGATTATTTACCCGAAATATTTATATCTCGCAGGGCAACTTTATTTAAAAGACTAATAAAACTTGCGAGCTTAGATATTAAAAATATAAGTTCTATTGATATTATTGGGGCTTTGATTAATTGGTTGGACGTGTTTAGGGCATCTTATTCAGCCAATAAAATCTTATTAGATAAAGCTGTCATTAATAAAACGTTTTTAGAAAATTTAGTCAAACATATTCCGCGGCTTATAGAGCGTAGAAACGAAGCAAAGATAAAAAAGCAGCCCATGATAACTTACTATTATGGAGAACAATACAAAATATATATGAAATTATTGCATTTAATTTGGCAATTAAATCCTGAGTTAGTCGAAACCACATTTGCTCAATTAAAAAAAGATTTAAGACGAAATACAGTGATTACAATTCTAAAGCAGGATAATAGTTATCAAACATTTGAAGTTGCTTATGCACTTTTTAATGCAAATAAAGATTGGAATATTGAAGAATATAGTAATGATTTTAATGCGAATAATTTTTTAAGCGATTTTAATATTGGAATCTTACCGGAAGAATGGCATCAAGTTTTTGTAAAGGATTTGGGTGGCTACAAGTGGAAATTTACTAGCGCTGAAATTTTTTCACAAATATCCAGCGAATTATTTCTCAATCAAAAATATACAAAAGCTCTTTTTGATTTAAGGTTATTACATGATTGCCTAGAAAACTTTATGGAAGATTTTAACCAACAATTAGGGACCGATGTTTTATATTTAATTGAGTTATTCCGTTCCTTTTCAGTGCCTTTACTTCGTTTATTTTATCATCAGAATAAGAGTAGTTTAAAACTATCTCGCGACTCCTTTAAGCAAATGACGGTATCTGAGCAACAAGCTTTTTTCATGGTGGCTGGATTGCCTATAGGAATTAAGATTTTGACCGAACTTTTTGACCCAGAAAATGGAACTCTAAACGCAAAAGATATTAAAAAAGGGGTGTTTACATCTCTATATGAAGCTAGTTCTCTTAGAGGTGCTGCTTTTTATTATTTTTGTTTTCATAGTGCCTATTCCTTACTAGCATCTTTTATAAAAGAAGCCAATATTTTAAATGAACTTCAAGCTGAGCATTTTCTTGTTGGGGGCGCTGAAGCTAACCTTCCGCATTTTCTTGATGATAAATGGGGCTATAAAAAACACCTGATTTCGCCTGTTATGTCTTTATTATGCAAAAATGAGGATGGTATTGATATTTTATTAATGATTTCAGAGAAAAGACCCGATTTATTTAAAGCGATTGCCCAGTCTAACAAACTAGATGGAATTCTTTTCCCAATGCTAAGCAATTGCACTTTTGCTCCTATATTTTTTCTAATTCGATTAACTAAAGGACAGTTGCTATTGAAAAAATTAGTTGACAATGGGTATGTTTTGGGTAAAAACATCCCTGATATTAAGTTTATTGGAATGAGCTATATCTTTGCTTTATATAGAATGCAATCTGGGTACAAGGAGCAAAACTCAGAAAATAGTGAACTTATAAATACCTTATTAAATTGTCTGACAGAAAAGGTTGAAATTGCTTTAGAACAAGACCGAGATAGCCTTAGAAATAAAGCTAAGATTGCATTGTTAAGCACATTTAATGTAAAACAACAAACCTTTTTTTATCAAAAGCCTGATACGCCTGCAACTGATACGGATAAGCAAAATAAGGCTGCGGGTATGAATAAAAAATCTTAATCTGGAAAAGAGAGCTATTGTACCGTGTATAAGCGCGGTACACCCCTATTACAATACTTACTCATAAAAACCTTCAATTCAAACGAGTCAAAACCTAGCATTTTGAAATATGAAGGGTATACTGTTTCGCTTTAGAACATATCCGTTAAATAATGGCAAATTATAATAATAAAAAATTGGCTTTATGCCTGATATTGCCACAGCTTATCATTACCCTAATTTTTTTTATTTGGCCTGCTTTTCAAGCTTTAAGTCAATCTTTTTTCTTTACAGATGCCTATGGACTTCATAGTTATTTTGCAGGGTTTGATAATTTTGTAAGCCTTTTTAAAGACAGTGCTTATGCTAAGGCGGTTTGGATTACTTTTCTAACCTCGATTGCTATTACTTTTTTAACCATGGCCTTGGGGTTATTTCTAGCTGCACTTTTAGCCAAAAGACAAAAAAGCCTTCCCTTTTATAAGACGCTTTTTTTAATTCCTTATGCGATAGCTCCTGCCATAGCGGCTATTTTATGGCGTTTTTTTTGCCAGCCGGATATGGGTTGGCTTCCTCGCTTTTTAAGCTATTTGGGCTATGACTTTAATTATTTAATTTATCCACAACAAGCACTTTTGGTTATTATTTTGGCAGCATCCTGGCAGCAATTTAGTTATAATTTTCTTTTTTTCTTTGCAGGTTTAAAGGCAATACCTAATTCGCTTGTTGAGGCAGCTATTTTAGATGGTGCTAGTGGTTTTGCCCGTTTTTGGCAAATTATTTTTCCTTTATTATCGCCAACGACTTTTTTCTTACTTGTTGTGAATTTGATTTATGCCTTTTTTGATACCTTTGGCATTATCGATATTATGACACATGGCGGGCCTGCCAATAGTACGACCACCCTCATTTATAAAATATATAAAGACGGGTTTATTGGCATGGATTTAGGGGGGGCAGCTGCTCAATCTATTTTATTAATGTTTATTGTGATTATTTTGAGCTTAATTCAATTTCGCTATCTTGAAAAAAAGGTGCATTACGAATGAAATATTGCCGCTCTTTTATGGTGCACTTTTCTTTATTATTCTTTGTGGTACTGCTATTTTTACCCTTATATTTAGCTTTTATTGCCGCAAGCCACGATGCTGCTTTTATGTTGCAAAAGCATTTAACCTTAATACCTGGTAAGGATTTTTTGCCTAATCTTATGACGGTGTTAACTAAACCATTAAGCTTAACAGGTGGCACACCTATCTGGAGGCTTTTAGCTAATAGTTTATGTATGGCCTTATTTATTGCTGTGGGTAAAATTATCTTAGCCTTACTTTCGGCCTTTGCTTTGGTATATTTTGAGTTTCCTTATAAAAAGTTTTTCTTTGCTTTGATTTTATTAACGATGATGTTGCCCGTTGAAGTTCGTATAATGCCAACATTTCAAATTGCAGCGTCCTTAGGTTTATTAAATAGTTTTCCAGGGCTGACCTTGCCTTTATTGGCTTCAGCAACAGCGACTTTTTTATTTAGGCAGTTTTTTAAAACCGTACCGAAAGAACTAGTCGAAGCGGCAAAATTGGATGGGGCAGGCCCCATGGCCTTTTTTAAGGATATTTTATTGCCTTTATCTAAAACTCAGATAATTGCTTTATTCATTATTTTATTTGTTTTCGGTTGGAACCAATATCTTTGGCCTTTACTGATTACAACTGACACCAATATGTCAACTATTGTAATGGGAATTCACTATTTAACAGCAGCTGCTGATGAGGCACCTCAATGGCATTTAATTATGACAATCGCTTTAATTGCCTTATTCCCTCCCTGTTTTGTAGTTATTGCTCTACAACGTTTTTTTGAAAAGGGGATTAAATAATGGCAACAGTTAATCTTGTAAATGTGAGTAAAAGGCATGGAGCGCATTTAATTTTAGATAAACTGAATTTGGAGATAAATAAAGGGGAGTTTGTCGCTGTTGTTGGCCCATCAGGCTGTGGTAAATCGACTTTGCTTCGTTTGGTTGCAGGGCTAGAAACGGTATCAGAGGGTAATATCCTCATTAATAATGAATGTGTGAATTCGATTGTGCCTTTTAAGCGTGATATTGCCATGGTTTTTCAAAATTATGCGCTCTATCCTCATATGACTGTTTTTGAAAATATGGCCTATGCTTTAAAAAAGCGAAAACTGAAATCCAATGTGATTGAACAAAAGGTTAAAGCTGCTGCTAACTTATTACAGTTAAATGATTATCTTAATAGAAAGCCTGGCATGTTATCGGGTGGTCAAAGGCAGCGTGTAGCAATGGGTAGGGCGATTGTCCGTTCTCCTGCAATTTTTTTATTTGATGAACCTCTCTCTAATCTTGATGCTAAATTACGTACAGAAATGCGTCTTGAAATTAGAAAACTGCACCAGCAATTAAAAACAACCTGCCTTTATGTAACTCACGATCAAATTGAAGCAATGACCATGGCTTCAAGAGTATTAATTTTAAATAAAGGATGTGTTGAGCAGATAGGGACACCTAAACAGATATACCAGCAACCAAGAACGCTTTTTGTGGCATCCTTTACTAGTGCTTTTCCAATTAATTTCTTAAAGGCTCAATTGGATAATAGCCATTTAGTTTCTGAAATAGGTTTAAAATTTCCTATCCTTGATTCTTTATCAGCTAATCAATTTATTATTGGTATAAGACCTGAAGATTTTAAAATTGTGCCTAAAATGACTGATAACTCTGTTGAAGTCAGAGTCGACCTTATTGATGATCTAGGTTCTGATAAATTAATACATGCTGAGACTAAAGAAGGTTTAAATCTAACAATTAGAGCTTCTGCTGATATTGAGATTATTGATAATCATTTAAGCTTGGCAGTTGCCTTAAATAAGGCTAATCTATTCGATGAAAGTACTGGATTACGCATTGGGGGATGGAATGACAACAACAAAGAATGAATTGCGCGATATAGATAAACCTTTTTACCGATATTGGCAGGCGCTTTATCATTCTTTTTTTAATAGTCGCCTTTATGTTGATGTAGCTAAAAGATGGAAGGGCTATGGGCTTATTTACTTTCTTTTGTTGATGTTTGTGGTAACTATTCCCTTTGCTTTAAGAGCAACTATTGATTTTAATCGATTTTTTAATGAAAACTTAATTGCACCTCTTGCTAATCTTCCTCCTTTATTTATCCAAAATGGGCAAATAAGTTTTGATAAACCAATGCCTTATTTTATCAAAAATACAGAAGGGCAGATTGTTTCTATTGTTGATACAACAGGGGCTATTACTAAAATTGATAAACAATTTCCTTATTTAAGCACCTTAATTATGAAGGACAAAATGCTTTATCGTTTATCAACACCGCAACTCTTTTTTACTAATCCAAATGAAAATAATATAGAAAATCCTGTATATGCTTATTCCTTTAGCAAAGAATCAAATGCAGTTTTTGATGGGAAAAATTGGATAAAAATATCCGGAATCAATAATTTAAAATATGTTTTTGGTTTTTTAATTTATCCCACTTTAGCTCTCATTTATTTTGCAATCTTTGCTGTTTTATTTTTGGCTTTTGCCTTAATGGGACAATTTATTGCAAGATATATGTTTAAATTTAATATCTCTTATAAAGTAGCTTCAAGACTGGGCTTTGTCTCTGTTACGCCTGCGATGTTTGTCCTTTGGTTTTGTCTAACCCTGAATTTGGTTTTCCAGGGTATTGGCATGTTAGTGCTGGCTATTTTTACTCTTTATTTTTGTTACGCTGTAATCGCTTTGAAGAGAGAGAGTAACAAATTGGTGACCAAATGAAGGAAATTCTCCATTTTGCTCATGGTAATGGTTTCCCAGGAGGTTCTTATAAACAATTATTGTCACATTTAGAACCTTATTACGATTGTGTTTTCATGGATAGAATTGGTCATAATAAAGATTACCCCGTTAGCGATAATTGGCCTTATTTAGTGGATGAGCTTATAGCTTCCATTCGCGAAAAGTCGAATCAACCAGTTATTGCTGTAGGGCATTCTTTAGGTGGCGGTTTAAGTTTATTAGCCGCAATTAAAGAGCCTACTCTTTTTAAAGCGGTGATTATGCTAGATGCGCCTCTCATGAGTCGTTTTAAATCTTTTGCCATTTACTTGGCTAAGCAATTCGGTTTTATTGATAAAATAACACCGGCTAAATTTGCTAAAAGAAGAAAAAGTCATTGGCAAAGTTTTGCTGAATTAAAACCTTATTTTCAATCTAAAGCCTTATTTAAAAATTTTCGTACGGAATGTGTAGATGACTATATCAATTGTGGTTTTATAAACGAAGACGAAGGCTGTACTCTCCGTTTTAAAAAGGAAATTGAATATTCAATTTTTCGCACCCTTCCTCATAATTGCTATCATCTTGAGAATCAATTAAAAGTAAAAGCCGCTTTAATTTATGGCGAAGATAGCCGAGTTTTAAACTTATTTGATAGATATTATATGAAAAAATATTTCTCAATTAAGAGCATGAAAATAAAGGGTGGGCATATGTTTCCAATGGAGCATCCAGAACTTGCAGCTCAAGAAATTCATAGACTTTTAAATGCTATACTTTAATTTTTAAAAGCATAAAAAACTTTATGAAAACCATTAAAAAACATCCATAAGGATTTATTCAAAAGGAGAAAACGGTGTTTTATAGCCTACTAACTGTTGCGGTTATTTTTTTACTATTAGTAAAAAGAGCATCTATAGCTGTTTGGATCATCAGCTATATTTTCTTTGTATTACTTGTGGAGCGTTTTAGCCATCCTAATATCTATAGCCAACTTATGTTGGTTCTCGGTTTCATTCCTCTTTTAATTGGTGTAATTAAACCTTTGCGTCAAAGATTATTATCAAAACCTATTTTGAATGTAGTCAAAAAAGCAATACCAGCTATGTCTTCGACCGAAAGAGAAGCTTTAGAAGCAGGGACAGTTAGTTTTGAAGGCGAGCTATTCAATGGCTCCCCTAACTTTAATAATTTATTGAATGAACCTGCCATTGGCCTACGTGAGGATGAAAAGGCTTTTTTAGAAGGGCCTGTGAACGAATTGTGCCGAATGATAGATGATTGGGATATTACCCATGTGCGTACGGATATGCCTGAAGAAATGTGGCAATTCTTAAAGGAAAAAGGCTTTTTTGCCATGATTATTCCTAAAGAATATGGCGGGCTTGAATTTTCAGCTACCGCTCAATTTCAGGTTTTAGCTCGGTTATATGGTCGTTCAATCACGGTTGGTAGTACAGTGGCAGTACCCAATTCCCTTGGTCCTGGAGAATTATTACTTAAGTATGGCACGGAAGAACAAAAAAATTATTATTTACCTCGTTTAGCTGATGGTAGAGAAATTCCTTGCTTTGCTTTAACTGGTCCAACAGCAGGATCTGATGCGGCTTCCATTCCTGATACGGGTATTGTTTGCAGACAAGAATTTAATGGTGAGATTATTGTTGGTGTAAGGCTAAATTGGAATAAGCGTTATATAACGCTTTGTCCTAAAGCAACTGTAGTTGGTCTTGCTTTCCGTATGCTAGATCCTAATAACCTTTTAGGTAAGGGAACAAATGTTGGCATTAGTTGCGCATTAATCCCAGCTACAACCCCAGGAGTGATAAAAGGCAGGCGCCACTTTCCACTAAATACCGCCTTTTTAAATGGTCCTACCCAAGGTAAAGATGTTTTTGTACCTATGGATTATTTAATCGGCGGGCTTGATATGGCTGGCCACGGTTGGCGTATGCTAATGGAGTGCTTAAGCGCAGGAAGAGCCATATCCTTACCTTCCAGTGCTGCGGGTGGAACACAGGCCTGTGCTTTAGCTACAGGTGCTTATGCACGAGTTAGAAAACAATTTAATATCGCCATCGCTCATTTTGAAGGTATTCAGCAGCCTTTAGCTCGAATTGCTGCTAATACTTATCTTATCGATTCAGGCTTAAGAATGACTGCAGCTGCTATTGATAGAGGGGCAAAACCAGCCATTGCTGGCGCTATCTTAAAATATCAAACTACAGAAAGAGCGCGCCTTGCTTCTCTGGATGCGATGGATATACATGGGGGTAAGGGAATTTGTTTAGGGCCTAAAAATTATTTAGGGCGGGGCTATCAGGGAGCACCTATTGGAATTACGGTAGAAGGCGCTAATATCCTAACGCGTAATTTAATTATTTTTGGACAGGGTGCAATTCGCTGTCATCCTTATATCTTTAAAGAAATGGAAGCTGCACGCGAAAATAATCTTCAGAAATTTGATGAGGCTTTCTGGTCGCATTCAGCTTTTATTCTATCTAACACGCTTAAAAATTTAATTTTTAATTTTACTCAATGTTACCTTGTACCTATGCCTAAATCGAAGGCAAAGCGTTATTATCGACGAATCTATCGTTATAGTACTCAATTAGCCTTTTTAGCCGATTTCTCTATGGGGCTTTTAGGTGGGGAGCTAAAGAGAAAAGAAATGCTGTCAGCAAGATTAGGGGATGTTTTAGGTTGTTTATATTTAGCAGCGGCAGTTCTAAAGCGTTTTCATGATGAACATGAGCCAGAGGCTGATTTACCTTTAGTTGAATGGGCTTGCCAAAGTTTATTGCATGAATGTGAGGAGGCTATTATTGGTCTTATTAATAACTTCCCTAATCTTTTTGCAAAAGCATTCTTAAAAGTATTTTTATTGCCCTGGGGGCGTTTATCTCATCAACCCAAAGATGCTTTAAGTCAAAAGCTTGCCAATATCTTAACTATACCCTCTGAAACAAGGGAGCGTATAGCTCCTTATTTATTTAAGGAAGATATTGAGAACTGTCCTATTGGACAATTAGAAACCGTGTTTTTGCAAGTAATTGAAGCAGCACCTGTCGAAAAGAAAATTATGCAAGCGGTTAAATCAGGCTTAATTCATTCCCTTAGTTTAAATGAGCAAGTTGAAGAAGCTAAAGCTCAGGGAATTTTAGATGATAAAGAAGTTGAGTTAATGCTAAGAGCAGAAAAAGGAAGGCAGGCTGTTATTGCTGTTGATGATTTTGCTGATAGTGAATTAAGAAGAATAAGCGTTATAGATCAAAAAAAATTATCTGATGTTAATTAATTGCATATCTAAAAACTTAGCATGTAGACTTGGTGTAGCGAAGCGTAACCAAGGACTGAATGAGTGAAAAGAAATTTAAACCTTGATTGCGTCTGTGGCTTCATCAAGGTTACATTAATCAATGCGCACTGTGGGTTTTGGAACATCGTAGCTTAAACTGTGATAGAGCAAATAAGCGCATTTGCATAACGATTACTGTTAAGGTTGTTAATAATTTGTTCACTGTTTTTATTAAATTGCCCTTGCCCAAGATAAAAGAAGCGATAACCGCATTCTACTGGCAATGATGCGATTAAATTATTTATCCTTAAACCAATGCCTGCTGTAGCTGAAAAGCGAATTGAGGTGTTAGAACTAAACGCATTATCAGGTAAGGTATAATTATTTAAAGGGACTTCTTTATAATGGCTAAGATTGACTATATTAGGGCCAACACCTAAATCGACAGTTAAATTATATTTTTCATTATATCTATAAAGCGTTTTTGAAGCGAAATAGATTGGGACATTGCTGCTGTCATAACTATAGGCAAGGTTAGTAAAAAGCCTTTCTTGTGCAATTTGACCTTTCATGGATTGTTTAAAAAAATAAAAGGCATTAATTCCAAAAGCAAATTGGAACTTATCATATTGATTTGTATCAATAAAATACCCAATTCCAAGAAGGGCAGCTGTAGAATTCTTCCTTTTGGCAAGATAATCATTACCTATGAGGCTATCTATATCAAGATGTTGATTTTTTTCATTCAAAGTAGAAAAGAAACCAGCTTGAATAGGGATGGAATGGCCTTTATAGCTTAAGGCAAATAAGGAGTGGCTAAAAGTTGATAATGAAACTAACGTTGCAATTAAAAACGCTTTCATCTTCATCCCTGAATTTAAGTTTGGTGGCTTATTATACCGAATTTATCTAAAACTACTATCGGAAGTCTAGAATGTAATTGGGGAGATATTATGTTTAGAATGACAGAAAATTTATCACCCTGGGCTTTGCGAAGGATCTCTTATTAGTTGCACCGTAGTTCACAGTGTAATTCAAGAGATCCTTCGCTATGCTCAGGATGACAGCGAACGCTCAGGATGATAGCAATGCCTGGCATAACAGTGAATACTCAAGGCAGACATTATGCTTTTTCTAAAGCCTCATCAGGCATCGTTACATTCAGTTCTAATACTGCATTATCACCCAAGCGCTCAAGATTTACGCTGACTTGCTCTGGGTTAATGCGAACATATTTAGCAATTACCGCAAGAATTTCTTCTTGTAGTTTAGGTAAATAATCTGGCGTATTAAGGCGTTGAGAACGTTCATGGGAAATAATGATTTGCAAACGTTCTTTAGCAACAGATGCGGTATTATTACGCTTTCTAAGATAGTTAAATATGCTCATACTGTTACATCCTCCTTGTTTTTACTGAACAAGCGACGCAAAAGTCCCTTTTTCTCTTGAGAAATAAAACGCATTGGTTTTTCTTCACCTAAGAATCGAGCTATTGCGTCCTGATAAGCAAGTCCTGCATCGCTCATTTCGTCTAAAATAACAGGTGTACCGGTATTGGATGCTTTTAAAACTGCTTTTGATTCAGGTATAACACCAATAAGTGGAATAGCCAAAATTTCTTTGACATCCTCAACAGAAAGCATTTCTCCCCTTGCTACTCTTTCTGGATCATAGCGGGTTAATAATAAATGCTCTTGTATAGGAGTGCGATTTTCTACGGCTGCTTTCGATTTAGAGGATAAAATACCTAAAATTCTATCTGAATCTCTTACGGAAGAGACTTCAGGGTTAGTCACCACAATAGCATGATCAGCAAAATACATCGCCATGTGAGCACCTGTTTCAATGCCTGCTGGTGAGTCACAGACGATAAAGTCAAATTCTTCTGCAAGTTCATTTAAAACTTTTTCGACACCCTCGAGAGTTAATGCATCTTTATCTCTTGTTTGAGAGGCTGGTAGTATAAAAAGATCAGGTATGCGCTTATCTTTAATCAAGGCTTGATTAAGGCTTGCTTCACCATTGATAACGTTAACAAAATCATAAACCACTCGTCTTTCGCAGCCCATAATAATGTCAAGGTTACGTAAACCGATATCAAAGTCTATTACAACAGTCTTATGACCTTTTAACGCTAAACCGGAAGAAATAGCTGCTGAAGTTGTTGTTTTACCAACACCACCTTTACCTGAGGTAACTACAATAATTTTAGCCAAGATTAACCCGCCCATAAAGTTCATTAATTTTTAATCAGTTTACACGTTATCCTTAGTACAATTCAAGACCAAAAAGAAACGGACTAAAATTAATTTTGAAAAGTTTAAACTTGTTGAATTGGGGAGCTCATTGGAGGCGATTTTTTTGTTAAAAAATAAAACAGTTTTACCAGCGAATATTTAAGCTTTTTACTGGCAAAACTGTTCGCGATTTTTTAAATAATTTTCCATTAAAAACCCATGGTTTTTTAGTACCAATTGGTAGAACCACAGCAAGTTGAAGTATCATTACAACAAGCCGAACAAGTGGTATAGCCACAGTTTGAAAAACCACAAGCTGTCATCATTGTTGATGCTGCAACTAGAGTTAAAATCATAAATATTTTTTTCATTTGAGGCATCCTTGCAAAAGTAACCTACACTAAGTGTAGAGGACAATCTTATTATCTGCCATATTTTTAGGCAAGAATATAAGAAATTAATT
>JAIUOG010000035.1 GCA_020161725.1 Pseudomonadota bacterium | reverse complement strand
CTCACCGGCCTCGCCGGCGTGCTCGTCGAGGTCCTGATCCTCAGGCGGATCTATCAGGCGCCGGAGCTGTTCCAGTTGCTCGCGACCTTCGGCGTCGTGCTGATCGTGCAGGATCTGGTGCTGCTGGTGGTGCTATACTAACTGCCGTTGCAGGTATTATAAAAAGCATGATGGCTAAAAAATAATATTTTCAAACACAAGCTTTGCCAAAAGCACGTATAGCAAAGCTTGTGTCTAATTCTTCTTTTAAAATCTTTTTATATAGAATAGAAAAATATGAGTCATTTTTTTCTATAGTCAGCACAGGCTTCCAAAATAGCCATACGCATAAAAACACCATTAGTTACTTGTTCTAATATCAAAGATTTTTCACCATCAGCCACATCGCTATCAATTTCTACTCCTCTATTAATAGGGCCTGGATGAAGGACAATAGCGTCTTTTTTGGCAAGGCTTAAGCTTTCATTTGTGAGAGCAAAATTACGGCGATAATGTTCAAGATCTAAATGTTCTTCGCTTAAAAGGCGTTCTTTTTGTACTCTTAAGGTAATAATGACATCGGCATCGTCAAGCCCCTCAGCCAAAGAATGGCTTAATTCACCATAAATACGCTCTTTAGGTTGCCAAAGTGGCGGCGCAATTAATCTTAATTCGGCTATACCTATTTTTTTAAATAAGGCTTGTAATGAATTTGCTACGCGTGAATGAAGAATATCACCAACAATAGCGATTTTAAGCACAGAAAGATTTGGTTTTTTTTCAACAATAGTCATTAAATCAAGCATCGCCTGGCTTGGATGGGCATGTTGACCATCACCTGCATTAATAATAGATAAGGCATTTTTAAAATGATGAGCCATTTTTTCTTGTAAGCCATTTTCGCGGTGGCGAATGACAAATAATTGAATCCCCATTGCAGAAAGAGTACTTAGTGTATCAATGATTAATTCACCCTTGGCTTCGGATGAGCTTTGTAAATCAAGATTAATTGGCTTCATACCTAAATGGCTTGCAGCTAATTCAAAGCTCACTCTGGTGCGAGTACTGTTTTCATAAAAAAGATTGGCAACACTAAATTCATTAAAGGAAGGAACTACTTTTTTTTGTTTAAAATAGAAAGCGCGCTCTAATAAGGATTCAATATCAGTTGAATTGAGATCAGAAATTGTTAAAAAATGCTTCATTCTTATTCATTAGATCGTAACCACTGTTCAAGGATAACAGAAGCAGCAAAAGAATCTACCTGTGATTGTTTTAATTTACGAAAACCACCCGATTCAAAAATCCTAGCCCTTGCTTCCACTGTGGTTAAACGCTCATCAACCAAATATACAGGCAAATTAAAATGAGTTTCTAAAGAGCCAGCAAATTGGCGAGCAGCTTCAGTTGTATATTGTTCGGTATCATCTATTTTAGTTGGTAGTCCCACAACTAAGGCTTTAGGCCGCCATTCTTTGATAATTTTTTGAATAAGCGACCAATCGGGGATGCCTTCCTTTGCTAAAATAGTTTCCAGTGGACGGGCAGATTGCGTAATTTGCTGCCCTACCGCAACGCCAATTCGACGATAACCAAAATCAAATCCTATAAAAACACCTGACATTAGGCATGACCTATATTACCTGTAATTTCAGTCATTTTAACGCCAATTAAAGAACCTGCAAATTCCCAACGCTCAGAAAAAGGCACTTCATAAATTAAACGCTCATCATAAGGGCAAATAAGCCAACTATTAGACACGACTTCCTTTTCTAATTGCCCCTCCGCCCAACTTGCATAACCTAGGGTAACTAATACATCTTTAGGGCCTTTATCTTCTGCTATAGCACGCAAAATATCGTTGGAGGTGGTAACTGTTACGCCATCGCGTAAAGCAAGGCTTGACTTCCAACCGCCTTCGGGGCGGTGAATAACAAAGCCTCTTTCAGGTTGAACGGGACCACCATATAAAAGGGGTAATTCTTTTAATTCTACATGAATAGGCTCAATTTTCATTTGCTCGAAAACCATACCTAAAGGATATTGCATTGGCCTATTAATAATCAAACCTACTGAGCCCTGCACATGATGTTCGCAAAGATAGATAACTGTCCTTGAAAAACTAGGATCGGTTAGCGAAGGCATCGCAATTAAAAAATGGTTAGCTAAGGAAGTATCCTTTAACATGTCACCACCTAAATTTGATTAGCTTAATTTAAGTATATACCAAATATTTTAGATGGGTGTGGACTAGGTGTGGATATTGAAAATTATTTAAAAACAAAGAGATAAATTGACTTTTAAAGCCCTCTCCTCTTGTGAGGCTTTGCTGAGTAAATCATTTTTGCTCCTCCCCGCATCCCAATTTATTTTGGGTCTCCGCCCCTCTTTACCTTCTCCCTACGCCCCGCGATTTATTCGCGGGGTCCAGTTTGAAGAAAATTAGGTCAATAAAACTCAGTAGTTATAAGATAGTCTTCTGCTTGACCAAAACATCTCCTAGATACCGCAGACAAGCCGCGGTACGTAGGAAGGTGGTAACAAGTAAGTATTTACGTAGGGAAGGTAGTAATAAACTCCATTTCATGTAATGAAATTGCTCACTAATTAAAATTTCACTTCAGCCAATTGAGCCTGCAGGGCAGTAATCAATTGATCCGCTTGTTCGTTATTATATTGATCTGTTGTCAAAGTAGGTTGCCAAATTCCATGTGGCCAAGCTTTATCACCTTGAAAACGAGCGACAATATGCACATGTAATTGCGAAACAATATTACCTAAAGCCCCAATATTTAATTTGTCTGGATTAAAATAGCCTTTCATCAATTGAGAAACCTTGGCAATTTCAGCCATTAATTGGTTTAGATTTGCTTCATTCAATTGATAAATTTCTTGAATATTTTCCACACGAGGTACCAATATCAACCAAGGGAATTTTTTTTCATTTTTCAAAAAAATAGAAGATAAAGGCCAGTCATAAAGCAAAAAGCCACTTTCTTTAATTCGGTAATCAATCTCAAAGCTCATGCTATCCTCGATAAAATAGTGTGATGAAAACGCAAATGCCCTTCAATAAAAGAACTGATAAAATAAAAACTATGGTCATAACCCTCTCTTAAATTAAATTCTAATTCAACAGAGGCTTTTTTCGCAGCTTCGATTAATAAATTGGGTTTTAACTCTTTTTCAAGAAATTCATCTTGAGTACCCTGATCTACTAAAATTTTACCCTTTGACCAGCCTTTATTTTCCAAAAGAGCTACTGCATCGTAATTTTGCCATAATTTTTTATCTTCACCTAAATAAAGCGTTAGGGCATTGATTCCCCAAGGTGAATGGATAGTCGAGCAAATCGGTGCAAAAGCAGAAACCGATTGATATTGCTGTGGATTTTTAAAGGCTAGAGTTAAAGCACCATGTCCACCCATCGAATGACCAAAGATAGATGTTTTAAGAGGATTAATTGGAAAATGAGTTGAAACAAGTGTAGGTAATTCGTTGGCAACATAACTTTCCATTTGATAATGTGAAGCCCAGGGCTCTTCAACAGCATTTAAATAAAAACCAGCCCCCTCACCAAAATAATAATTATCCTTGTCATTTGAAAGATTAAGCCCCCTTGGGCTTGTATCAGGCACCACTATAGCTAGACCAAGCTCTTCTGCTAGCCTCAAAGCACCCGATTTAGTAATAAAATTTTGCTCAGTACAGGTTAGTCCTGATAACCAATATAAAACAGGTACTTTCTCCTTATTCGCAGAAGAAGGTAAAAAAAGAGCAAAACGCATTTTGCTTTTTGTTGCTGTCGAATCATGGGAATACACTTCAACACGACCGCCAAAACAATGATGCTTTTCGATTAAGGCTAACATCAAGTCCCTCCTAAAAAGTAAGAACCGTTCTTATTGATTCACCCTTATGCATTAAATCAAAGGCCTCATTGATTTTTTCGATAGGCATTAGATGCGTAATTAAATCATCAATATTAATTTTATTGTCCATATACCAATCAACTATTTTAGGCACATCGGTTCTACCACGAGCACCACCAAAGGCCGACCCTTGCCAATGCCTACCTGTCACTAATTGAAAAGGACGTGTTGAAATTTCTTGCCCAGCTCCTGCAACACCAATAATGGTTGATACACCCCATCCCTTATGACAACATTCTAAGGCTTGGCGCATTAATTCCACATTACCAACGCATTCAAAAGTATAATCAGCCCCGCCTTTGGTTAATTCAACGATATGACCGACTAAAGAATCCTTTAGTTCCTTAGTATTCACAAAATGAGTCATTCCCATTTTTTTGGCAAGAGGTACTTTGGCGGGATTAACATCAACACCAATAATTTGAGAAGCACCGACTAATTTAGCACCCTGTATCACATTAAGGCCAATACCCCCCAAACCAAAAACAACCACGGTTGAGCCTGGCTCGACTTTAGCTGTAAAAATAACAGCACCTAAGCCTGTTGTAACACCGCAGCCGACATAACAAACCTTTTCAAAAGGGGCATCAGACCTAATCTTAGCCAAAGCAATTTCGGGTAAAACAGTGTAATTAGCAAAGGTAGAGGTACCCATATAATGCAAAATAGGTTTACCATTGAGACTAAAACGACTCGTGCCATCAGGCATCAAACCTCGCCCTTGCGTTGTTCTAATCGCCTGGCATAAATTAGTTTTTTGAGAAAGGCAATAATCACATTGCCTGCATTCTGGGGTATACAAAGGAATAACATGCTCACCAGGCTTTAAGGATTTCACTTGTGAACCCACTTCAACGACAACACCCGCTCCTTCATGCCCCAGGATGGCAGGAAAAAGCCCTTCAGGATCTTCGCCTGATAAAGTAAAGGCATCTGTATGGCAGACCCCTGTGGCTTTTATTTCAACCAGAACTTCATTTTCTTTAGGCCCCTCTAAATCAACCATTTCAAGACTTAAAGGTGATTTAGCCTTAAAAGCAACGGCGGCTTTTACCTTCATTTTTTTACTCCTTTAAAATAATCTTCCATAATTACCATTTCAGGGTATAAGATTAAAGTTAAAAACAAAAGGGATTACTATGCATACTCTTTACCCAGCTATCAAGCCTTATCAAACGCATGAGCTAGATGTCGGTGAGCCTCATACCCTCTATGTTGAAGAAGTAGGTAATCCTCAAGGAATACCCGTCATTGTTCTGCATCCTGGGCCAGGTGCCGGTGGTGATCCTCATTTAAGACGTTTTTTTGATCCACAAATTTACCGCATAATTATCTTTGATCAACGTGGCTGTGGTCGCTCTAAACCACATTTAGAACTAAGACACAATAATACCGAACTCTTATTAGACGATATTGAAAAAATCAGAGAATATTTCAAATTAGAGCATTTCATTTTATTTGGTAGTGGTTGGGGTTCGACTTTAGCTTTATTGTATAGCCAACTTTACCCCCAACAGATCATGGCCTTGTTGCTACAACAAATTTTTCTTGGCCGAAAAAAAGATATTGATTGGTATTATAAAACAGGCGCTAGCTTAATTTATCCTGATTATTGGCAAGAATTTATCAATATCGTCCCAACAGAACAATTAGACAAAATCCCTGATTTTTATGCCAACTGCATGCAGGGCAATAATGATTTAATACGTATGTCAGCCGCTAAAAACTGGGCTCTTTGGCAAGCTCATAGCAATACTTTACAACCCCATTTTACGGTTTTAGAGCAATATAGTGATCCTCATTTTGCTTTAACTTTAGCTACAATTGAATCGCATTATATTAAGCATCATTATTTTATTCAGGAAAATGAAATACTGGCCAATACGCATAAAATTAAACATATACCCACTTATCTCATTCATGGGCGTTACGATATGATTTGCCCTCTTGCTGGCGCCTGGGATCTACATCAGGCCCTCCCTTCATCACAATTAAGAATCGTAAGAGATGCTGGTCATTCCGACAGGGAGCCCGGTATGATTGATGCTTTAATTTGTGCTAGTAAAGAAATTTCTAAACAAGGATTGGATGCATGTTAACCGTTATACAAGTTGTAAACTCTGCACGAGTAGAAATTGATGATCAAATAGTAGGGATTATTAACGAAGGACTTTTAATTCTTTGTGGTTTCGAATCCAAAGACAATGAAGAAACCTTAAAAAGAATGATTGAGCGCTGTCTTAATTATCGTATTTTTTCTGATGAAGAGGGAAAAATGAATCGAAGCCTTAAAGAAATTGATGGCGGCCTTTTATTAGTGCCTCAATTTACTTTATTAGCCGATACCACCAAAGGTCTTCGCCCTAGTTTTAGCCATGGTGCAAAACCTAATGAAGGTCTAGCTCTTTTTACTAAATTAGTTGAGCTTGCTAAAACAAAATATGACAAAGTTGAATCGGGTATCTTTGGCGCTAACATGCAAGTTCATCTTTGCAATAATGGCCCAGCAACCTTTTTACTTCACTTTTAAAAAGTCTGTTTTAAAGTAAAGAAAACTGGTGTAACATCAATTTTATTATCAAATAATAAAATTAATCATGCGCTTATCTGCTGGATTTACCCTACTAAGTTCCTTGGTCTTAGCTGCCTGTGTTCATAAAGGCCCTAATCCAGATGATCCTTACGAATCAATTAATCGTAAGGTTTATGGTTTTAATTCTGCCTTAGATAAGGTTATTTTAAAACCAACAGCTCAGGTTTATACGGCTGTTTTACCTGCATTAGTTCGGAAAAGCGTAAGTAATGCTTATAATAACGTATTGATGATTCCGACCGTAGGTAATGATCTTCTTCAAGCCGAATGGAAATATGCTATCAAAGATACCTGGCGCTTTTTCGTTAACTCCACTTTCGGAATCGGCGGTCTCTTTGATGTTGCAAGTACAAGTTTTAGCTTACCACCTCATTATAACGATATGGGTTTAACCTTTGCTAAATGGGGTGATAAAAAATCACCTTATATCGTCATCCCTTTCCTAGGCCCAAGTACGATTCGTGATGGGATGTCACTACCCTTTAACTATGTGATGTCGCCTTATCCTTTCGTGCATTATGATTCAATTTTCTATCCTTTGATGGGCGTAAGATATATTGATCTCCGTTCCCAATTACTTGAAACAGATAAGTTGATGAACGAAGCCTTAGATAAATATTCTTTTATGCGTGATGCTTATTTGCAGCATCGAAACTACCTCATTACTGGTGAAACAGTAGATAATTCAAATTCCATGTATATCGATGATGAAGAAATCACGGATTATGTGGATGATGAAGAGCCAATCAAAGAAAAGGCAAATAATCAACCAGAGAACAAGAAGGAAAGCGATGCTGCACATAGCGCTTCACCAGCCCCAGATCCCACCAAACACGGGTAATATTATTCGCCTTTGCGCCAATAGTGGTGCCCAATTACATCTTATTCATCCTCTAGGTTTTGCCTTAGACGATAAGCGTATGCGTCGCGCAGGTCTTGATTATCATGAATGGGCGTCAGTGATTCATTATGAAAATGATGATGATTTTATTGATAAAAATAAAGATAGGCGAATTTTTGCTTGCTCTACTAAGGGGAAAAAACATTATCATCAAATTAGTTATCAAGATGAAGATATTCTCCTTTTTGGTTCAGAAACAGCAGGTTTGCCGCAGGAATTAAGAGAAAAATTTACAGCTATCCGCATTCCCATGCGCCCCAATAGTCGGAGTCTTAATTTATCTAATTCTGTTGCTATTATTCTTTTTGAAGCTTGGAGGCAATTGAATTTTAATGGAGCACCGCTTTAACCCTCAATTTGTTAAAAATTAAACTCAATCACACCAATTTTTTCTTTTTTTCAACTATATTTACTAATGATAGGACTAAAAGGAAATTATCATGGCTAATACAAAAATGGTTGAAAAAGACGTTACTCTTAGCTTAAATCGTAATTGGGGATGGCTTTTAGGTTTAGGTATTTTATTTGTCATCTTAGGTTGTATTGGTTTACGAATGGTTGTTGGTTTGACCCTAGCCAGCATGCTGTTCCTTGGTGTTTTATTAATCATTGCTGGTATATGTCAAATTGCCGATGCCTTTAAAGAGAAATTTTGGAAAGGAACCGCTTGGCACGCCTTCATTGCGGTACTTTATATTATTGGTGGCTGTTTAGTTATTTATGATCCCTTCCTTGCTTCTGCGCTAATAACAAGTTTACTAGCTTCTGTATTAATTGTTATTGGTGTTGCCAGACTTATTATGGCTATTCAATTAAGAGGTGAATCAGGTTGGTTTTGGCTTTTATTAGCAGGCCTCATTGCCATTGCCTTAGGTATCATGATACTGGCACATTGGCCAATGAGCGGTTTATGGATTATTGGTTTATTTATCGCAGTTGAGCTCTTAGTTGATGGCTGGACTTATATTTTCTTAGCCTTATCAATGAGACGCGTTAAAGCCTAAAATCGTTTGCTGAACCCCGCGACTTGTTTGCGGGGTTCAGGATGAAAGTAGGCGCTTTAAATCAGCAACTAGTTCACTAATCCCGATAAAAAATCCATATAATTACCCGCAATATCAAGCTTTGATTGAGCCTCAATTTCGACAATACAGGTGGGACTTGTGACATTGATTTCAGTCACATAATCACCAATTACATCAACCCCCACAAAATACAAACCCTTGGCCTTAAGAGTTGACGCTATTTCATTACAAAGCCATCTGTCTCTATCGGTAATAGCAACTACTTCTCCTTTAGCGCCTGCTGCCAAATTACCTCTTAATTCACCTTTGGCAGGAATTCGTGCCAAGGCATACGCTTCTGGCTCACCATTGATTACTAAAATTCGTTTATCCCCTGCAGAATTAATAGCAGGAATAAAACGCTGTGCCATAATGGTTTCCGTTTGCTTTTTCGTCAGTGTTTCCAAAATAACGGAAAGATTTTCACCCCTTTCATCCACATGAAAAATACCATTTCCACCCATACCTTCAAGTGGTTTAAAAATCACGTTTTGGTGCTCCTCCCAAAACTGGCGTAAAAAACTAATATTGGAAGTAACTAGGGTTGTAGGACTACACTGAGGAAAATTCAAAGTAAAAAACTTTTCATTAGCATCACGTAAACTTTGCGGCTTATTAGCGACAATAACACCGTCTTTTTCAGCTAACTCAAGAGCATAAGTTGCATAAATATATTCAAGATTAAAGGGGGGATCTTTACGCATTAAAATGACGTCAAACTCCGATAAACAAAGCTTACCTATCGTTTCAACGGAAGCCCAATTTTCTTTAGTAACATCAAGAACTTTAATCTTAGATACATGAGCATAGGCCTTACCTTGCTCACAAAATAACTCATCTAAAGTAAAAAAATAAGTATCCCAACCTCTTTTTTGTGCTGCCTTTAACATAGCCAAAGTGGAATCCTTATAGGCTCTTATTTTTTTTAAGGGATCCATCAAGACAGCCAACTTCATGCTCTATTCTCCAAGTGCTTTCATTTCTCTTGCTGCAGCAAGAGCCGCCAAACGCGCTATTACCCCGTAAGTATAAAAACGATTCGGGCATTCAATCACATCTAAATCAGTTCTTGGCATATTGCAGGCTTCAGCAAAAGCAAGGGGGGCAAAATGCATCCCAGGGGCATTTAGATTTTCATTCTTTGCCTTACCTTCATGCACACGATAAAAACCACCAACTACGAATTGGCCTAGCATATAAACAACGGGCTCAGCAACCGAACCATCTTCCATGGTTTCAAAGGTATAAACGCCTTCTTGCAGCATAACCTTATCGACTTGACGCCCCCCTTTAGAAGCAGCCATTTTGGTGCGTTGTTTACGATTTAAGTTAAGAATTTCATCGGCACTATTAATAGTCATAACACTCATGCCATAAGTGCCATTATCTGCTTTAACTGCAAGAAAAGGTTCTTCTTTAATATCATAACTTAGATATTTATCCTTAATCATGGCTAATAATTTATCTGCTTCTGAGGCCAAATTATCAAGCCCTTCTTGCGCCATGAAATCAACCCCTTGCACTGATTTAAAATAGGGGTTAATAAACCAAGGGTCTAAATCGACTATGCTCGCAAATTCATTGGCTACTTCATCAAAAAATGAAAAATGGCTCGATTTAAGGCGTGAATCCCAGCCTAACTTAGGTGGAGGATTAATCTTTTGTTTTAGGTTTTCTAAAATCGGCGGAATACCTGAGGAAAGATCATTATTTAATAAGACTACACAGGGTTCAAAATCCTGAAGACCAATCCTATCATTGCGGCGAACTAAGGGCTCTACAATTAAGGTTTCTTTCTCAAGTTTGACTTCAAAGGGGCTTGTTAGCTCAGCATCTAAACTACCCAATCGCACAATGAAACCTGCTTTTACTAAAATATCTTTTAATACTGATAAACTCTGCCAATAATATTGGTTACGAGTATGATTTTCTGGCAATAATAAAATACGTCTGCAACCAGCATAATGGTCGCTTAAAATCGATTGCACAGCCTGCACACAAAGCGGTAAAAAATCAGGATTAAGATTATTAAAACCAGCAGGGAATAAATTAGTGTCAACCGGTGATATTTTAAAGCCTGCATGTCTTAAATCGACAGAAGAGGTAATTGAAGGTGGGGTCTCGCGCCATTTATCGCGAAACCAGGTTTCAATTGTAGCCACTTGATTTAAAATTATTTTTTCTATTCGATGCAAAGGCCCACTATGTGCCATTTTTAAATGAGGTACAGGTATTTGGTTGGCAAACATGCATGCTCCTGTAAAAATGAATCAAAGGATGGTAACTTAGTTTGGAGCTCTAAAAAAGCATTATTCCGAATAAAATTAATTTCTAAGGCCTCTAATTATGTTAGCTGACTTTTTACAATCCTATTCAATGCAAATACAAAATTTTCAGTTTTTTTTATTGTTAATTAATATTATCCTTCACCTTCTTTTTGCAGGTGCTGTAGCAAAAGATGCAGGCTCTCTAAGCCAATTAGGACAAAAACCAGCCTTAGTTTCAGCTGCAACATGGGCCTTTGCGACCTTATTAGGCGGTGTCATCACTGCAGCAATTTATTGGTTTATCCATCATTCAACCTTAACAAGACCTATACAAAACTTTAGAGAAAGAAATTATGAACGAAATTAAAATTAAATCAGTTAACGTACAGCAATTGAAAAAAATGATGGATGAAAATCCTGAACTTTGTTTAATTGATGTGAGAGAAAATGACGAATGGCAAGCAGGCCATATCCCAGCCGCTATTCATATACCTAAAGATGAAATTGTAGCTAAATTCCCGCTTTTAGAATCAGATAAAACAAAGGCAGTTTATTTACATTGCAAAGCAGGCGTTCGTTCTCTTTATGCTGCTGAGCGTTTAATTGAATTAGGTTATCAAGAAGTGTATTCCGTAGAGGGAGGTATTTTGGCTTGGGTTGAGGCAGGGTTTCCTATTACAACAAATTAATCAATCTAGGCCCTTAATGACTGTAATTCGTCATTGCTTTACTTCGCAATGACGAATAAGAATAATAGTTCTATATGCCTGGAGCATCGGACGTTTCTGGAGTATCAGTAGTTTTTTCATCATTCTGCTTATTTTTCTCTAAAGTAGAAGTAGAACTGGAAGCTGAATACCAAAAAGATCCCAAATACTCTCCCCAACTTTGAGCTTTAGGGCTTGGGTTATTTTTGGCTTCCTCTTCAGCCTTTGCTCTAGCCTCATTCTCTAAACGCTGTTTCTCTTTTTCAATAGTTTCAGCAGTTGCTTTTACACCCAGCGCTTTTTCATAAACAAGTATATTGTTGAGTAAATCTTTTTTATCATCAATAAATTTATCAACATCCAACTCAGGAATAGCAGAAAAAGAATGAGCTAACTTTAACCCTTTTTTCACTTCTCCAGCGACATAGCAGTCTTTCATTACAAGAGCCGCTATAAAACTAATTTGTTTTTTCATCACTGAATAATCAATATCTTTCTTCAATATTAGTGGTTTATCAAATAAAGGCTCTCCCGCCTCATTTTTTTGATATTCACCTAAACCTAAATCAACAACGGTTCTCTTAAAATATAAGCTATTGAAAACTTTAGAATTCGCATCCTGAAGAACCGTTGTTAAATCAACACCATATTCTTGTTTGGCAATGATATGAAGATGAATTGCTCTTACACCCTTTAATGCTGATATTGCATCTTCTTCTGTTAATTTTTTGGCTAAAATTTTATTTCCAACAAATTTCATAAACTCTATAGCTGTTATGGCTTGCTCTTTGCGTGGAGAATGTAATTCTTTAATTTTTTCCAGAACAGTTAAAGGAGGAAAAGGGGCTTTATCTGCGGTTAATATTTTATGTTTTAAAAGTAATTGAGTTAGGGCTCCAAAAAGAGCTTCACTCATATTTTGAATTGCATTACTTGGCATGCTTATCTCCTTATTATTATTCCATTAAACTCCGTAAAAACAGGTAGCAGTTTATCTACAGCTAGAATAATTTGCAATCCACCAATTTACTAAACTATCTTTAATAAAGACTATTTATATTTCGAGAACCCACATGGAATTATTTATAAGGCCGGCTCTAGGCCTACTACAAGGCTTAATTATTTACTGGCTAATAAAAAAAACAAATTTTAGTTTTGCTGATTTTTGGTTTGCGGCTGTGATTTTTAGCTTCCCACTTTTGGCCTTACAAATTAAATTACCCACAAAAAAAATGCTTTATAAAGCACTTGTTTCTTTAATTTTAATGGGGTTAATTTTTGGTTTTGCCTCCTATTATCTTATCCATCAGCTCGAAAATACGCCTAATTTTGTTACCCCGATTTTAATTAGCCAATTGGCCTTATCTGCCTTTATTTTTCTCTGTTTTCATTGTGTAGCCTTAGAAGAAAAGCACTTTAACTTTCCTTACTTAAGCCTTTTTAATGAAGCCTGGTCTATTATTCTTAAAATTGTATTAGGCCTATTTTTAGTCTTGCTCACGTGGGGTTTATTTTTTATCGCAGGCCATCTTTTTTCGCTGCTTAATATTTATCAAATCAGAGCCTTTGTACAAAGTGATACCTTTGCTTATATCTGCATCCCTTTATTCTTTGGGATTGCAATGACGATACTTTATGAGCATGAAAAAGTATTAACTAAATTACGCAATATCTTGCTTGCTTTTTGTTATTTTCTTTACCCGCTTTTTGTCGTTATTGTTTTAAGTTTTTTAGTTGTTGTCCCCTTTGCGAATAAGCCATTTTCAGGTTTTTGGTCTTCCATTATTCCTCTTGCCTTTTGGAATTTGCTTTTATTTAATGGTATTTTCCAGGCAGGGTTCAAAAAGAAACCTTATCGCCCTTGGTTTAATTATTTCATTGGGGCTTTATTTATTATTTTAACGCTTTATTGCCTTTATATTTTTTACTATCCACTTAAAGAAATGCATCTTTATGGCATTAAACCCATATTAGTTTTATGGATTGTAGAACTTATTTTTTTAACGCTTTATCATCTGGGTTACAGTTTTGCCTTTTTTCATAAAAATGACGTTTATATTTCTTATGTAAAAAAAATAAATGTCTTTCTCGCATTACTCATTGGCATCGTCTATTTATTGCTAGCCCTACCAGGTTTTAATATTGGAAAATTAGCAGCCACAAATCAGTTATCAAGACTTTTGGAGAATAAGCCCCTCTTTAACCCTGATAATATAAGCCAGGGAGCCTATCTTGTCGGCCTTGATTTATCAAATATCAATTTATCAGGAAAGGATTTAAGGCAGGCTAATTTTGCTAGTTCTACCCTCTTATCAGCTAATTTATCTAATACCAATTTACAAAATGCGACTTTTACCAAAGCCAATCTAAGTAACGCTAATTTAAGCGAAGCTAATTTAGAAAATGCTGATTTTAATCAAAGCAATCTTGAAAATGCCAAGCTCATTAAGGCAAACCTTCATTGGGGACGTTTTCAAAAAACCAATTTAACTCAAGCTGATTTAAGCCAAGCTAATTTAGATGGCGCTTGGTTCTATGAATGTATTTTTAAAGCAACTAAATTCAATGAAGCCTTTTTAGAAAATAGTACGGGTTTAAATCAAGATAACCTTAATAATGCATGTGCCCAAAAGGCTAAATTACCTAAAAATTTAACAATAAAACCCTGCCAAGATTAAAACTTGCGTTAGAGGACTATTATAAGGATAATCCGCTATTATTGTTTTTTTTATTAGGTTTTTTTATGGAACATATGGGTCAATTTATAACAAATCATTGGGAACTTTGGTTAGCCCTGATTGTTGTTTTATCGCTTATCTATATTAACGAATTGGTATCCCAGAAAAAAAAGGCGAAAGAAGTCTCTCCACAAGCCGCAGTTGGTCTTATTAATAATAGCGATGCTGCCATAATTGATCTTCGTGACGTTGAAAACTTTAAAAACGGCCATATTATAGATGCTATCCGTGCTACTGAAACTGATTTCAGTAAACCTGGGTTTGAAAAATATAAAAAGACTCCTTTTATTTTAGTCTGTGCTAAAGGGCTACAAGCATCAACAATAGCAACTAAACTAAAAGATCAAGGCTTTAATGCCTTTGTACTAACCGGCGGAATGACTGCCTGGCAGGCCGCTGATTTACCGGTAGTAAAAGGGAAATAAGTCGACATTATCGTTGTCATCCTGGGCATAGGAAAGTAAGTCGACATTATCGTTGTCATCCTGGGCATAGGAAAGTAAGTCGACATTATCGTTGTCATCCTGAGCATAGCGAAGGATCTCTTAGTTAAGGAGGCATCTTAATTAAGAATGACAAAGAAAAACAACAATTCATAACTCTTTAATTTATTGATTTTAAAAAGGATATCATTATGTCAGAGCAAAATACTTCAGAGCAGTTAGATGCACAATTCATGATTCAACGTGTTTATGTGAAAGATTCTTCTTTTGAAACACCTAATACCCCTGCGGTTTTCCAACAACAATGGGAACCTGAATTATCTTTAGATGTTAACAACAGCCATACTCTTCTAGAAGAGAATGTATATGAGGTTGTCTTAACGCTTACAGCTACAGTGAAGAACCAAAATGCAGTTGCTTTTTTAGCTGAAGTAAAACAAGCTGGTATTTTTACTATTCAAGGCGCTCCTGCTGAGCAATTAGCTCATTTATTAGGAAGCTTCTGCCCAAGCATTTTATTCCCTTATGCTCGTGAAACAATTACAAGCCATGTAATCAGAGGTTCGTTCCCACAATTAGTGCTTGCGCCAATTAACTTCGATGCGCTTTATATGCAGCATCTTGAAGATAAAAGCAAAAACCATGAGAAAGAAAGCGAAACGACTCACTAAATCATGAAAAAAATGCCCATTGCCATCTTAGGTGCCGGTTCCTGGGGAACCGCTGTAGCTATCCACTTAGCTAGAAGTGGCAATCGGGTTTTGCTTTGGGGCCACAACCCTGACATTATGCAAAAAATGGAAGAGGAACGCCAAAATGCGAGATACCTTCCCGGAATTGAATTTCCAACTCATTTAACTGCAACCAGCGACTTTGATGCTGTTGTGTCTGAAGCAACCTATCTTATTGTTGCAGTTCCTTCCCATGCCTTTGCAGAAATATTAAATCGATTGCCTAAGCCTAAAAATGGTTTAGCTTGGATTACTAAAGGTATTGACCCTTTAAGCCATAAATTGTTAAGTGATTTAGTCGAAGAGAAATGGGGAGCCTCCTATCCCTTTGCTATTATCTCAGGCCCTTCATTTGCCAAAGAAGTCGCTCAAAATCTACCGACTGCCCTAACGCTTGCCTCTAATGATTCTACTTTGCAGGATAATTTACGAGAACTTTTTCACCATAGCCAGATTCGCGTCTATTCCACCAAAGATAGTATTGGCGTTCAGCTATGTGGTGCTGTTAAAAATGTCCTTGCTATCGCCTGTGGCTTGAGTGATGGTTTAGGCTTTGGTGCTAATGCAAAAGCTGCGCTTATTACCCGCGGTCTTGCAGAAATGACTCGCCTTGGCCTTAAAATGGGAGCAAACGAGGAAACCTTCCGAGGCTTAGCTGGTGTTGGCGATCTTGTTTTAACTTGCACAGATAACCAATCCCGTAATCGCCGCTATGGTTTATATATTGGTGAGGGAATGACCGCTCTTGAGGCTGAAGCTAAAATAAATCAAGTCGTAGAAGGTAAATTTAATGCCGCACAGGTTTGCTATTTGGCAGAACAGCTGAAAGTGGAAATGCCTATTTGTACACAGATTAATTTGCTGTTAAAAGGCAAAGTTAATGCAAAAGAAGTTGTTACCAATCTGATGAATCGCTCCCCCAAAGATGAATAAATCCTTATTCACCACAGCCAAAAATAGCACCACATCCTAGATCAAATTGCTTTAAATCGGTAGTAACATTTTTTTCATTTGCTATGGGGTTTACAAACATGGGCATCCCTATTTTTTCTTCAAGTGCTTTGACTCGTGATTTTGCCTCATCATCCATTTGATTGGGGAAATGAATGCAAGGATTACATTCTAAGCTTGCATGAGATAAAAAAGCTAAGCCAGTTTTAGACACCAGCATCTTAAACCCTTCATCATCTAATTCAAGCAAAGGATGCCAAAGTGTTCGCCCTTCAAAATGCTCACTATCTTCTTCAAATTCATTTAAATCAGCAAAACGTAACGCATCCTTTCTACGCTTACCAAAAACAATCAGCGCCTCACAAGTTGAATCAAATTCTTCTAAAAAAGATAAAAGAGTTAAACCCTTTAAAAAGCTTGTACACCATTGAAATTTACGGCTTGGGAATTGATTGCGAGCTAAGACTAAATCCGCAAATTGAGCTTTTGGTTTTAAACAGTGAACTTTCACACCAATACTTTCTGCATAACGACAAGCAGCTTCTATCCTTTTCTGCCAAGCCGCTGACATCCAGCCAGTATCAACATAACAAAAGTGCAAATCTTCAATCATTTGCTCATGAAGATAAGCTAATGCAGCTAAAGAATGATTGCCAAAATTACCAATAATGATATGTGTTGTCATGTGAAATTTAGATTTAAAAAGAGGAAATATTCAATAAAGTTCAAATATTAGTCACATAGTATATGATAACCGTATATGATAACCGATTTGCAGGAATAGGAAAAGGTAATAGATGTCCTTTCCATAGTACGCGAAAGAGAGAATAGTTCGGAGTCAGGCCTAGATAGATTCCTGCTGAAGCTAATAATGACTGTAAATGCAAAACCTTAGAAGCATATTAAATATGTTTTTTTATTTTCTTATGCCAACGTCTCCAAATTAAAGAAAGCAAAGCAAAATAGATAGAAGGAAAAAAACGACGTAATATAACAGCATAGGGCTCATAAGTTCCAATAAACGCTTCTTTTTTGCCTTTTTTGATTGCTTTAATAATTTTTTGAGCACAAAGAGTAGCGGGCATGCCTTTCTTCTGGCCTGGGTTATCAATATTGCAAGGCTTACCTTCTTCATTTAATGCCTTTTTTCCTAGCGAAGTTGCTACGAAGCCAGGGCAAATAACGCCTACCTTTAAACCATCAGCTTCTACCTCAAAACCTAAGGAATGAAAGTAACCAATTAATGCATGCTTGCATGCGGAATAAGCTGCTCTTTCAGGGTATTCCAAATAAGCTAAAGCACTTGCAATGACAATTATCTGTCCTGTTTTACGTGCTAGCATGCTAGGTAAAACTGCTTTAGTTAATGCTATAGGCGCTAATAAATTAATATCAAATAACTGTTTTTCTACGCCAAAAGGAATTTTAGCTACGCGCCCATAACAACTAATACCAGCATTATGAATAAGAATATCAATTTGTTTAAAATGCGCCAAAACCATTTTAGTTTTATCAGTAAAACTATCGATTAAAAAAAGATCGATTGGGACAATCAATGTTTCAGCACCTTTTTCCTGACATATTTGGGCAACACGTTTTAACTCATCTATTCTGCGCGCAGACAAAATTAAACGCACCCCTTTTCCTGCGAAAGACACAGCCAAAGCTTCGCCAATTCCCGATGAAGCGCCAGTAATCCAAATCACTTTATTGTTAAAGAAATTATCCATTATTTATTCTTAAAATTGACCTTGATTAAGTATATACCCGTGATCTTTTAAAATGAATTTTAAAATTCTGTTTTAAAATTGGACGAAAATACATTTGATTTCTATACTAATCACTAAACAGAATGCCAATGGAATTAACATAATGAACAATAATAAAGATATTTTTGATAAATGCTATAATAATAACGGTAATTTTTCAGCACAAAGCAAAGATGATGATAACTACTTAATTAGTCCTATTTTACAGGGCCCATCGGGTCCTCATATGCATTTTCAAAATAAACCCATGATTGTTTGGACCATTAACGATTATTTAGGCCTTGCACAGAATACAGAAATTCAAGAGGCAGGATATAAAGCCGTACAAAATTGGAGTACAACAACACCAATGGGTGCAAGGCTCATGTCAGGCAACACAATGGATCATATTAATTTAGAAAAAAAATTAGCTGCATTTACCCAAAAAGATGAAGCGGCCTTATTTATTGCAGGCTATCTAGGCGTATTAGGCACAATCACAGGTTTAGTAGGAAAAGGCGATACTATCATTATCGATCAATACTCGCATGCATGCATGATTGATGCAGCCTTTCTGGCTCAAGCACGTACTGGAGTTCGTATCAAACCCTTTAAACATAATGATATGGCCGATTTAGAACGACAATTAAAGTTAGCATCCGAAGAAAATCAAGGTGGAATTTTGATTGTCACTGAAGGTATTTTCGGTATGCGAGGCGATTTGGCCAATTTACCTGATATATGTGTTTTGAAAGAAAAATATAATGCTCGCCTATTTCTAGATGATGCCCATGCCCTTGGTGTAATTGGTAATGAAGGCAGAGGGAGTGGGGAATATTTTAATCTACAAGATAAAATTGATATCTATTTTGGTACTTTTGCTAAAGCCTTTGTTTCTATTGGTGGTTTTGCAAGCGGCCCTCGTGAAGTCATTTCCTACTTACGCCTTAATTCAAGACCTGCTATTTTCTCTAAGGCACACCCTTTAGTTCTCATTCATGCAATTGATAAAGCAACTGATCTTATCATTGCAGGCAAAGAAAAACGTTTAAAATTAGGACAAATAGCGAATGCATTACAACAGGGTTTAAAAAAGTTGGGATTTGATATAGGTCAAACTCAAACGCAGATTACACCTATCTATATTCGAGGTGGGGATATGGAACTGGCTATTGAGATGTTACATATTTTAAGAGATGAATATGGCATTTTTGTAACGGCCGTATCAGCACCCGTTGTTCCTCAAGGAACTATTTTATTCCGCCTTGTCCCCACTGCTGCACATAGTTTAGAAGATGTTGAAATCACATTGGCTGCATTTGAAGCTGTACGTGAAAGATTAGCGCTAAATTAATCAGGAGCATACTTATGGTACTGCATCATCCAAAGCCTAGTAATATGGTTGAATTGCTTAATTTACAATCTCAAACAACAGAAAAAGATAGATTGTTTTTTTTAAATTCATCGATTGGTATTGAAGAAAAACTTAATTATTCTTCTTTGCTCATCAGAGCTCAATCGATTGCAGCAAGAATTCAAAAACATACCCAGCAAGGGGATAGAGTTTTATTAATTTATCAACCTGGCTTAGATTTTATTTGCGCATTTTATGCTTGTCTTTATGCTGGCGTCATAGCAGTACCGGTTTATCCACCAGCCGAAAAAAAACTCATAGAAAAACTACAAGCCATTATAAAAAATGCCGAACCTAAAATTATTTTATCGACAGAAAGTATTATCAATCAAATTAAAAAATTGAAATATGTTAAAGCATTACAAAATTTACCCTTTGTTACTTATTTAATGGCGCGTTTTCAAGAAAATACGCATGAATTAACACAATGGGATTTTGATAAATTCTCTTGGATTAATACAGACGCTATTTCGGATGACGAAGCAACCGATTATAAAGAAGCGCTTATTAAACCAGAGAGCATTGCCTTCCTACAATATACCTCAGGCTCCACTGGCCAACCCAAAGGCGTCATAATAAGCCATAGTAATCTTTTGAATAATTTACAATTTATTAATGAATATCATACTGCTAAACAAGATTCAGTCTGTGTTATTTGGCTTCCACCCTATCATGATATGGGTTTAATTGGCGGCATACTTTACCCCGTTTTTACAGGAATACCCGTTTATCTGATGTCACCAATAACTTTCCTACGAAATCCAGCAACTTGGCTAAAAGCTATTACTAACTTTAAGGGAACAGTGACTTCCGCTCCAAACTTTGCCTATGCCTTATGTAATAAAAAAATTTCAGAAGAGACTAAAGCACAAATCGATTTAAGTAGTATGCATTCTTTTTTAAATGGGGCAGAGCCTATCAATGCCCAGGTGATGGATGAATTTACCAGACAATTTGCTAATTGTGGCTTCAAAAAAGACATGTTTATGCCCTGTTATGGCCTTGCAGAAAACACATTAATGGTCACAGGACAACAGGGAATCTTAACTCATTATTTTAATAAAGATGAACTACGTAATAATACAATCAGGGAAGTTGATGTAACAGAGCCGACAGCTCATCCTATTGTTTGTTGCGGCACAATGTCCGAGGACATAATCATAGTCGACCCCAAAAACCAAGTACCATGTACTGACCAACAAATTGGCGAGGTTTGGCTATCAGGCGCTAGTGTAGCTCAAGGGTATTGGAATCAAGCTGAAGAAACGCATACTTATTTTAAAGCCAGTTTAGTAGGCAGGAAGGAAAAAACTTATTTACGCACAGGTGATTTAGGTTTTGCCATGAACAATAGATTATTCATCATGGGAAGACTAAAGGATTTAATCATTATCAATGGAACCAATCACTACCCACATGATATCGAACGTTCTGTAGAAACCTGCCATCCA
>JAIUOG010000034.1 GCA_020161725.1 Pseudomonadota bacterium | reverse complement strand
TAGTCACTCAAATTACCCTACCAGAGAATCAATTCTTTACAGGAAAACCCATAAAAAACGGAAATCTCATTTTAATTCCAAATAACAAAGGTATTTCAGCTTACAGTTTTTATGAATGTAAAAAAAGCAGAACATAGATTGTTCTGCTTTACTTTGAAAAACTTTCTTCTGATATTAATGGGTTATATCACTTTTTTTTGAATACTCATTCATCATTTCATATAATTCATCCTTAATCACCAACTTTTTCTTCTTCAATGTAGCTTCTTCTAACAGTTCTTCATCATTTGGATATGTCAAACTAGCTAATTCATTTAATCTTTTTTCATAATTCTCATGAATTTGAGCTAATTCTCTGAATTCTTGGTTTTCCTCAAGTAAAATATCTCTAACTGGATTTGCTGTTGTCATGTCCATTATATTTATTCTCCTTAACAAGTTGTTTTTTTTTAATCTGAAGAGAGTAATTCAGTTTTTTCACTTCTTTCTATAAAGAAATATTAACTTAATCCAAATAATTAAATCAAGTTATATAGTTATCCAATAATCATTATTGAAGGTAATAATACTGTTTTACTTTATCAGACGCATTTAACGCAGAATTTATTAACTGAAAATCACAGTTTTATCGAAAATGGTTTAAGATTTTATAATTCAAATACTTTTTTGAATTCAACTCTTTCGATATAAATCGGAGCAGGTGCGGAATAAATATTCACTTGTTTTTTGTTTTCATATTCTAAGTATAGAAATTTAGATAAATTACTTTCATCAATTTCTTTTATTGCTTCATTGAGTGCTGATTTAAAGCGTTCCTGGTTGGCTTGCAATAAGGCAATTTCAGCCAGTTGTAAATTTAAATTAATACTTTCTAAAAGCAAATTTTGTTCTAAGGGGGATAAATAAGGCTCCAACTGATTAGAGTTATGTTTTATGACAATTAATTTTTCTAAGCTTTTAAGACTATTTTTTAAGTTATTTTGCCAGCTTGAATTATTTTGTTCTGATTCAACGACATAGTTATCGGGCTGACCAAGTTGTTTAAACTTGAAAGATCCCTTGGCTAAATTAGTTTTTAAAGCATCTATTTCACTTAAAATCCCTGGAATATCCAATGAATTAGCAAGCTCTAATTCATTGATTTCTTTAGCAAGGACTTCTCTTATTTGAAAAACTTGAGAATTAGTTTCATTGGATAAGAGTTTATCAGCCTCTTTCAATAAGGCGATACTAGTTTTTATATCATCGGTCCAATAAAGATTGATGGCAGCTAACTCAATATAATAACGAGCCTTAGATAGAAGCCAATCATTGTTTAAAGTTTGCTTTTGCTCTAAAGCTTTATCTAGGCTTAATGATATATTTTCTATTATTTTTCTGGCTTTAATATTGGCATCTTGCAGAGCTTCAATTTGATGGGTATTGGCTTCTAGATTTAAATTTTGTGTTTTAATTTGATTTTCTAGATTATTTTTGACGTTGGCGAGATAAAAGAATAAGCCCGCAATAAGTAGGGCGACTAATAAAGATAAATAAATAATACCATTCTTAGCAAGAGAGCTAGTTTGAATTTTTGGTTCTCGAGGAACATTCTCATTTGGAAGATTATCACTGTTCTCTGCGTTTTGGGTCATGAATCAGTCCTTTGTTGAATCGATACAAGTTTAATAAAATTTCTTCTGGTTTTGAAATGATAACTTGTTGTATCCCTATCGCTAAAGCTTCCAAAGCGATGCGTTCACTTAAAACAATGCATGGTTTTTGACAAAGCCAACTAAAGGCCTTAGGCCCAAAGAGTGTAAATGTGTTATGCATCGAATTAAGGCTTGTAAATAGTATAATATCCACAGCGTCGTTCTGCCAGAGCGAATCTGTAAAAGCATTGTTAGGCGAAGGTAATTTGCGCTCGTAAATTTCAAATATATGCATCTTTGCTTTGCGCTTTTTTAAATTATCTTCTAATAAGGTTAGGCCATCTTTACCCTTAACCAGTAAAATATCTTGAGATTGAACTTCTTGTTCTTGCAAGTAGACCGATTCGAGTAAATGTTTACTATCAGCAATAGAGGGGCTTCCTGCCTCAATTCCTTTTTGTTGTAGTGCTTTTGCAGTTGCTTTGCCAATAGCAAAAAACTCAATATCTTTAGTTAAAGTTAAATGATAGAGGTCTAGAGCCTTAAAAAAATAATAAACGGCATTCTGGCTTATAAAAATGATTTTTTTTATTTTTTGTAAAGGAAATTGCAATAGAGGTTCTGCATTTTTACCAACAATATCAATAACAGGGTAGTTGATAGCTATACCCTCTTTGTCTAGTATTTGCTTTGATAAAGCTTCAGCTTGTTGCTGTGGGCGAGTATTTAATACTCTTAAACCAGCTAAGCCATTTATTGGTATTGACTTAGTAATTCTTGTGCTCCTTTAGCTAATAAGGCAGATGAGGTTTCCTCTGCAAGTATAGGCGCATCTACTTCTAGACCCTCTCTACTATCCGCAATAATAATGCTTCCATCTTCGCTAAGCACTTTGGTTTGCAATAAAACAGAACCCTTAGCATTGGGTTTACAAAAGACAGCTAAGGGTACGCGGCAACTACCACCAAGCTTGGCATTTATTGCTCGTTCAACACTCACGCAAAGAGCGGTTAAGGGATGATTGAGCGGTGCTAAGAGTTCTTTTATTTCAATGTCTTTCTCTCGAGACTCGATGCCAATAGCGCCTTGGCCGCAAGCAGGTAGCATTAATTTTTCATCTAAGGTTTGACTAATCTGTTGTTGCATTTGCATACGTAAAAGGCCTGCTTTAGCAAGAATAATCGCATCAAAATCGTCTTTTTCCAATTTTTCAAGACGTGTATTAATGTTGCCTCTTAACATCTTTATTTTAAATTCAGGATTAAAAGCTAATAATTGAGATTGTCTACGTAGGCTGCTTGTGCCGATGATAGCACCTTTGGGTAAGTCTTCTAGTTTTTTATGGTTTTTTGATATCAATACATCAAAAGGATCATGCCTTTCACAAATAGCGCTTAATATGAGTCCCTCAGGGAAAGCAGCGGGAACGTCTTTCATTGAATGTACTGCAATATCTGCTTGATTAGCTAATAAGGCTTCTTCAAGCTCTTTAATAAATAAACCCTTTCCACCAGCCTCAATTAATTTATCTTTGAGAAATTTATCGCCTGAGGTAACTAGAGGGACTAGTTTTATTTCAATTTGCGGGTATAAGGCTTTTAATTGATCTGCAACAAATTGAGCCTGCCATAAAGCGAGAGGGCTTTTTCTTGTAGCAATGCGAATTGATTTCTGCATGATTCTACTCTGGGGAAATATCGCATAATAACATTTTATTTTAGATTAGAATAATCTTGCTTTTAGAGTAGGCTGTAGTTAGAATTTTCATCCGTTTTTATTTTTTGTGAGCAATATGAAAATATTTTTATACCTTTTGTTGTTATTTCCTTCGATTGTTTTGGCTGAGCCTGATTCATTAGCAAGCCGTTATGATAATTTGAAAGATCCTAAATGGGAGCAAATTAAAAGTACTCCTGTTAGTTTGGCTCACGAAATTGTACATCGAGCTTGGGTACCTCATGGATGGATAGTAATTACATTACCATACGCAGGGGGCGCTTCGACTATCTTTGTGCCTGATGAAAACCATGAATGGCTAGAATGATTTTTGATAAGCAGTTGCTCTAAATTATGAATAGTTAATTCTATCTATATTTTGGGCAGCAAGGTTGAATGCCTATGTTGCCATGCTGTAATACTATAAAAATTAATATACTAATAGAAATTAAAAAATCATATTCAAAAAGTATAAAAAAATAAAAATCAAGACTGTTTTTTTATTTTTTATTTGCTAATATTCGCTTCTGCATTTTCCCTTTTTACCAAAATTGCCTTTGTGGATAATTTTCGGTCTAATTTCAAATACAGCCTTATCTTCATATGAAATAATTATTCAAATGTCTTTGTTTATAAGGTTCATACTGTGTTTTTCCTTTTTGGGGCAGAGCCGAGTTATCCACAAAATCTGTGGATAAAACTGTGAGTAGGCTAATAACTTATTGTAAACTAAGGTACTTAAGCCTTGAGTCAAAACTAACCAGCTTATAGGTGACTTAAGTTAAACGAAGTGCGCCACTTAGTGAAAAAACCTTGTTTCGCTGGGCTTATCAGCACCAGCCTACGAGCCCTGTCAAGAATGATAGTGCGAAGTAGCAATGCCCCTAATATTTTAAGTCAATTGCCATACCCAGAAAAAATAGTTAGCCGGACAATCTATTGTTTAAAATAAAGCATTTAAGGGGTGGGGGTATAGAAATCAGACCTGCTTCACTGTATCATTCCGAGCTATTTAAGATTTGAGCATTTCAATGCGTTGTTTTATTGCTTGTGTTGTTTTTTTCCCCTCTTTGCTTTGGGCTGCTGATGAAAGTGCTAATCAAGGGCAGGCAATTTATGAAAAATATTGCTCAGTCTGTCATCAGGATGGGGTTGCCGGTGCTCCTCGTTTTCAAAATAACAAAGATTGGGATGAGAGACTTGGTCAAAAAAAGTTTGATGAATTATTTGCTTCAGCATTAAAAGGGATCAACGCTATGCCAGCTAAAGGAACTTGTTATGAATGCAGCGATGAAGATATTAAAGCCGCACTTGAATATATGTTGCCTAAATCATGATTAAACGCAACTATCGTCGTCTTTCCATCTTATTAGCTTTTATAAGCTCTGCTGTTTTAGGAGCCTCACTTTACTTACAATATATAAGTGGTTATGAACCTTGCCCGCTTTGCCTTATGCAGCGTGTGGCGGTTTTAGGCTTATTGATGCTTTGTCTTATGGGCACTATGTTAAACACCTTAAAAAGAGCTAAAACAATTAGTTTTTTTCAAATGTTTTTTAGCCTTGCTGGACTCTTTTTTGTAGGTCGTCAACTCTGGTTGCAAAGTTTTCCTGCTGGGACTGCACCTGCTTGCATGCCAGAGCTTGATATTTTATTGCATTATTTTCCATGGCAGGATGTTGTAAAAACGCTACTTTGGGGTTCCGCTTCTTGTGGTGAGGTAGTCTGGTCTTGGTTGGGTTTATCCATGCCTGCATGGGCTTGTTTGTATTTCTTATTTATGTTTTTTTCAGCAATAGGTCTTTTTATAAGCTTAGATAAAAATGAAACGGATATTAATTAAAGAGAATCTTGAAGAATAATTTTCCTAATAACTAAAAATGAATCGTTTTTCCTGTGAAATAATCAAAGAAGATAAAAATACCAAAGCGCGTGTTACTCGTGTAAATACGCCGCATGGAGAATTTATTACACCCACTTTTATGCCGGTTGGTACGCGTGCGGGTGTGAACAATATGACACCTGTTGAATTAAAAGAGGCTGGAAGTCAAATTGTTTTAGGCGGTAATACCTACCATATGTTGCTTGCTCCTGGAATGGAGATTATTGAAAAGGCAGGCGGGATGCATCCGTTTATGGGATGGCATGGGCCTATGCTTACTGATAGTGGTGGCTTCCAAATTTTTAGCCTTTCTAAAAATAAAGAAATTTGTACGATAGATGAAAATGGGGCTCATTTTAAAGCGCCAGATGGTCGTTTAATTCATATGACCCCTGAAATGTCGCTTGCTACCCAAAAGATTATTGGTGCAGACATTATTATGGCTTTTGATCAATGCACGCCTGATAGCTGCACTCATCAAGAAACAAAGCACATCATGACCCGAACTCATCGCTGGCTAAAACAATCGATTGCTTATCATGAAGAGCACCCTAATTCAGTTTATGGTTTGCGCCAGGCTCTTTTCGGTATTATTCAAGGTGGTATTTATGAAGATTTACGCCAAGAAAGCGCTGATTTTATTAGTTCACAAAATTTAGATGGTATTGCAATTGGCGGCGAGACAATTGGTTTTGATATGGAAAAAACCGTTGAGGTAATTCGCTGGGTTCGTGCTTATTTAACACCAAATAAACCTCGTTACACAATGGGGGTTGGTATGTCGCCCCAAGATCTCCTCGATGTTGTTGCTGAAGGGATAGATATCTTTGATTGTGTAGCGCCTACGAGAAATGCGCGCCATGGTGCGCTTTATTGTGGTGAAATAGTAGAAGAAGGCAACTGGCTTCGGTTTAAAAGTGAATATGAAAATGAACGAATCCAAATTAAAAAAGCCTGTTTTGCCAATGACTTAGAGCCTATCATGGCAACTTGCAACTGTTATACATGTAAGCATTATTCTCGTTCATATTTGCATCAGTTGTTTAAACAGAAAGCTAATTTATTTACAGCTCTTGCATCAATCCATAATATCCATGTAATGCACGATCTTTGTGCTAGAATGCGCACACAAATTTTATTGAAAAATAGTTAGGAGAAGAAATGATTTTAATTGAAACGTCGAAAGGTGATATTTACCTCGAGCTTGATGAACAAAATACGCCAAAGACAGCTGAAAATTTTCTTAATTATGTGCGTGAAGGCTTTTACAAAGATACCATTTTTCACCGCGTCATTGATGGTTTTATGATTCAAGGTGGTGGCTTAACGGCCGATATGATGTCAAAGCAAACAAATGCGCCTGTTCAAAATGAAGCAAAAACTGCTAAGCCAAATAAAAGAGGTTCTGTTGCTATGGCAAGAACAATGGATCCTCATTCAGCAACAGCGCAGTTTTTTATTAATGTCGCTGATAATGCTTTTTTAAATTTTTCAGGTGAACATGCCCAAGGCTATGGTTACTGCGTATTTGGTGAAGTAGTAAAAGGAATGGATGTTGTTGATGCCATTGTAAAAGTCAAAACAGGGCAACGTAACGGTCATGCTGATGTACCTTTAGAAGAAATCGTTATTCATGATATGAAAGAAGTCGAATCTGCCAAGTAATAAGATTTGAATTTGCTTTATCACACTCTGTATTAAATTGGCCTAGCGAAATTCAAAGAATAACGCTAGGCTTATATATATGACTTACATTGAGGTAAATATAATGGTTGATGTAGACAAGGATAAACCATCTACTTTTATTAATGTTGTTGATAAAGAAATGCATGATAGTATTTTAAAGTTATACCAAAAGCTAAAAGGTATCAAATCGGAAATAGAAGTAAAATTAAATATTCTAGATCCACATGCTGATAATACTCAAAAAGAAAACTTACTTAGTTTGGATGAGGAAGTAGATAGGGCTCTAGATAGTATTGATCTTATAGTCAATCTAGTTATTTCAGATGAGTTCGAAGAAGAAAATCGTGAAAATATAGAATCGCTACGTGCTATTTTTGATGAAAATATAGAAAAAATAATTAAATTGCGTGATGAACTTTAGGTTTTAATTCAAAAAAATGCTTATTTTATTTTTTATTTGAAATAAGCTTTTCTCTTTTTAAAAAAAATACCCCTTATTTATACCCAGGTTTTTTCATTTTTTTTCAATGACTTAGCAGGCTATATCGCTTATAAAATTTAAGAGTGTTTGAGAAAAAAAGTGGTTTTATGTTATAATGCGCCAGTTGTTAGAAAACAGATTTGAGGCGCTAGCTAAGCGGTGACTGATAAGCCTTTGAGTTTTCTAATACTAATGGAAACATAAAAGCTCATTTAAATCTTGTTGGTTTAAATGAAAAGAAGTCCTAACTTAACGTATTGAAAGGGTATTTAATGAAAAAATTAGCACTCATTTTAACTATTTTATTTCCTGTTTTCGCTTCAGCTGCAAATCTTAATAATGTTGCTACTATTGATTCCTTCATAGAGTTATGCGCTAAAGAAAAAGATCCTGTGAAGCGCCATAATTACTGTCATATGCTAGATAGATATTCTATCAATCAATCAGCCGATACTGATTTAAATAAAGATATCGTTACAGTTTAAAATTTAAATTAATCACATCTTGCTCTAAATGCTGGGCGGATAAGTCCCAGCATTGCAACGTTGGTAACTTCTCATTTTTCCAACAAACTCATTTTTAAAGTTTAAATTCTTCTAATAAAGGGCTAAGTAAGCTTGCACAATATTGCCCTATCTTTGTATAAACTTCCAAATGATTAGACAGTTCCGATGTTTCATATTTTTGATGGCTTGCTAGAGAATAAATATAAAATTCATTAGCTGTTTTGATAGGTACCGAATAGGCAGTGTAAAAATTAGGCTTAAGTTGTTTTAGATAATAAAGTTCATCAAAGTATTCTGGCTCATAAAGGTTTTGCCAGTTTGACGCTTTTTCATGGCAAACCCATTCTAAATTATAGGTTTTATCAAAATGCCAAAAGTTTGACTTGAAAAGATTAAATTCCATTGCAGGTGTTGAGGATAGCGTTAGTAATTGCTCATTATTGATAACTCGATTTATTGAAATATGATTAAGATCATAGAGGCCTAATACATCCTTAAATACCTGAGTCACTTTCAGTTTTGAAATAAAAAGAATATCGAAAAATTGGGGGTGAAGGCTAAAAGACATAGAAAATCCTTACAACTAAATTTCTTTAGGCATTAAATATTTTGTGGAAGAAAGTGCTAGATCAACGATTTTCTTTGATTGAGCATCATCGGCAATAATTTGGCTTACATCCTTGATCAATTCAAATAAAAATTGAGTTGCTTCATCTTCAAATTGCGGTTTATAAAAATGCCTGGCACCATTTAAGATATAGTTTAATAATTCTTTGGAAATCATTATCTTATCATCAGCTGAGTTATAGTTATCACCAAATAAAAGCCAGCCTGGAGCAACTTTTAAATATTCTGCAATCTCGACTAGTTTAGCAGGCTCAGGTATTGCCTCACCTCGCAAATATTTTCTGCAAATCTGTAAAGAATAACCCGTTATTTCAGATAGCTTATGAATTGAAATTCCTGAAATAGAACGTTCTGAATGAAATCCGGCAGCAAGCATGGCATCCCTTAAGCGGAAAGCAAATTGCTTATTAAGATCTATTTTGGACATTATTTTCTTAAAAATAGAATTTTGCAAAATATAACATAACTATAAAATTACATCAAAACGAAACTTTGTGTTTCTTTTGGAAATTAATTGTTGACATTGCGGGTGAAGATAAAGATAATGCTCCAAGAAATCCAGGATGGGTTTCAAAATTAGAGTCCTAATGGAAAAGATAAGGTTGTATTTTATCTTTCCGTAGATGTGGTTTAGCCATAGTAAATCACCTCGCGCTGTCCTGGCTCGAATATAATCGGATTCGAGCCTTTCTATTTTTAAATAAAATTATTTATCTTTATAATCCCTAGCTAAAGGAATCATTTAATTTTAAGGATGAGCGAAATGAAAATTATTATTGTAGGCGGAACAGGAACAATTGGAAAAGCTATAGCAGAAGAATTAGCACCACGCCATACCATTATTTCAGTTGGCAATAAAAGCGGTGACTTTCAAGTCGATATTGGGGATATGAAGTCTATTGAGAGGCTTTATCAGAAAATAGGTTCCTTTGATGCGCTTATATCGGCTACCGGAAAAGTTCACTTTGGTTCTTTAACGGAATTTACTGAAGAGCAATATCATATTGGTTTAAACAATAAATTAATGGGGCAGGTTAATTTAGTCTTAGTAGGCCTTAAACATATTAACGAAGGCGGTTCTTTTACTTTGACTAGCGGAATTTTAAGCCATGATCCTATTAAATTTGGCAGTTCAGCCTCAATGGTAAACGGGGCTATCGATTCTTTTGTAAAAAGTGCGGCAATTGAAATGCCTAAATCTATTCGCATTAATGCAGTAAGCCCAACTGTATTAACAGAATCATTTGCGAGTTACGGCCCCTATTTCCGTGGCTTTGAATCAGTCGCTGCAAATAGAGTTGCATTGGCTTATTCTAAAAGTGTTGAAGGGGCGCAAAATGGGATGATTTATAAAGCGAATTAACCCTTTTCTAAAACTTGGCTCAGAAGAATATGGCATAGAAAAGTAAATAAAATAACCGTTAAAATATAATGCATTAAGGTTTGATTTTAGCCGAGAAATTGGTTTTCCTTGAAATAAAATCGTATTTACAGATATTCTTGGATATAAATTAATTGTAATCTTCATAATCCTTTTATATAATTGCCAGCTCTTTGAATTTCCAAAGAACAAAGTTTTAGGCACGTAGCTCAGTGGTAGAGCACCACCTTGACATGGTGGTGGTCGGTGGTTCAATCCCACTCGTGCCTACCAAATAAAAGTTGTAAGTCTACGATTTTCATCCGGTTTTATGAATTTACGCTTATGCCTTATGGTGGAGGGATAAATGCCAAACATTACATTGCCTGACGGAAGTGTCAAACATTTTGAGCAACCTTTAACCATTCATGCTTTGGCTGAAACCATTTCTATTAGTCTAGCTAAAGCGGCTTTGGCTGGTGTTGTCAATGGCAAGCTTGTTGATACTTCTTTTCTTTTACAAGAAGATTGTCAGGTTAAGATTATTACTGAAAAGCAAGACGAAAGCTTGGAGGTTATCCGTCATTCGACTGCACATTTATTAGCTCAAGCGGTGAAGATTCTTTTTCCTACGGCACAGGTAACGATTGGTCCTGTAATTGAAGATGGTTTTTATTATGATTTTGCCTTTGGCAGAACATTTACTCCGGAAGATTTAGTTGAAATTGAGGCAAAAATGCAGGAATTAGCAAGGGCTAATTTTCCTGTAAGTCGTCGTGAGTTACCGCGCAATGAAGCGATTGCTTATTTTAAAAAGATTGGGGAAGAATATAAGGCTAAAATCATTGCGGATATTCCTGAAAATGAGATTTTATCGCTTTATAAGCAGGGTGATTTCGAAGATTTATGTAGAGGTCCTCATGTTCCTTCTACTGGATTTTTAAAGGCCTTTAAATTAATTAAAGTGGCTGGTGCTTATTGGCGTGGTGATGCTAATAATGAAATGTTGCAACGAATTTATGGAACTGCTTTTGCCGATAAAAAGGATTTAGCTGCCTATTTGTTTCGACTAGAAGAAGCCGAAAAAAGAGATCACCGTAAATTAGGTAAAGCCTTAAATTTATTCCATTTCCAAGATATCGCCCCTGGAATGGTTTTTTGGCATCAAAAGGGTTGGACTATTTACCAGCTCCTAGAGCGTTATATACGCGAGCGCTTAACCCCTCTGAATTATCAAGAAATTAAAACACCCCAATTGGTTGATAAAGTTTTATGGGAAAAGTCAGGCCATTGGCAGAATTTTCACGATGAAATGTTTGTAACTGAAACTGAAAATCGACAATATGTTGTAAAACCAATGAACTGTCCCTGCCATGTACAAGTATATAATCATAGTTTAAAAAGTTACCGTGATTTGCCATTTAGGTTATCTGAGTTTGGTAGTTGTCATCGAAGAGAGCCGTCGGGCTCCTTGCATGGATTAATGCGCGTACGTAATATGGTGCAAGATGATGCCCATATTTTTTGTACAGAAGATCAAATCCAATCAGAAGTAGCTGTTCTTCTAGATCTTGTGCAATCAACTTACAAAGATTTCGGTTTTGACGAAATTAAATATCGCCTCGCATTGAGACCCGAAAAAAGAGTGGGTTCTGATGAGGTTTGGGAGAAGGCAGAGAAGGCACTTAAAGATGCAATGCAAAGCCGTAATATTGGCTGGGTTGATGCACCAGGTGAAGGTGCTTTTTACGGCCCTAAAATTGAATGTTCTTTAGCTGATTCTTTAGGTCGTATTTGGCAATGTGGAACTATCCAAGTCGATTTTTCTATGCCTTTACGTCTCGAAGCAACCTATATTTCTGAAGATGGTTCTAAAAAAACGCCAGTAATGATTCATCGTGCGATCTTAGGATCCTTAGAGCGTTTTATGGGTATTTTAATTGAGCATCATGCTGGACGCTTCCCTTTATGGCTTGCACCAATTCAAGCAATGGTTCTCACGATTAGTGATAAACAGCATGAATATGCCGCAAAAATAACACAAATTTTGCAAGAAAAAGGCCTTCGTGCAAATAATGACTTGAGAAATGAGAAGATTGGCTTTAAAATTCGCGAGCATACTTTGCAAAAAATTCCTTATCTTATCGTTATTGGAGATAAGGAGGTTGAAAATAACACAGCAACTCTTCGTTCACGCGAGGGTGTTGACTTAGGTGTTAAGAGCATTGATGAACTATGCGATATCCTATTAAATGAAGTTCATTTAAAGGGTCGAATTTAATTTACTGGAGGACTGAGCAATTAATGCACCAAGCAAGCGCGATAGTGACCGCGCGAGAATCAACGAACAAATTAGAATACCCGAAGTACGCTTGATTGATGCTGAGGGCAATCAGGTTGGAGTTATCTCCACCAGAGAAGCTTTAAGTGCAGCGGAAGAGGCTGGTCTTGATTTAGTTGAAATCTCACCAACGGCGGAGCCTCCAGTATGCCGTATCATGGATTATGGCAAGTATCTCTTTGAATTGAGTAAAAAACAGGCAGAAGCAAAGAAAAAGTCTAAAATTATTCAAATCAAAGAATTGAAATTCCGTCCTACGACGGAAGAAGGGGATTATCAGGTCAAGCTACGCAACCTGGTACGTTTCCTAAATCATGGCGACAAAGTCAAAATCACCCTGCGTTTTCGTGGTCGTGAAATGGCTCACCAAGAACTTGGTATGAAACTCATGGAAAAGTTGATGCAAGACACGGCTGAATTTGCTGTTGTTGAGCAACAAGCTAAACGTGAGGGCCGTCAGTTATTGATGGTCTTGGCGCCGAAGAAAAAGTAAGTAGCAGAGCAAATGCGGAGTAATATGTTATGCCAAAGTTAAAAACACATCGTGGAGCAGCTAAGCGCTTCCGTAAAACTGCCAAGGGTGGTATTAAGCACCGTAGTGCTAATAAAAACCATATCCTTACCAAAATGACATCCAAGCGTAAACGCCAATTAGGTAGTCCAAATCGCTTGAAGAAGTGTGATGCTCGTTTGGTTGAACGTATGTTGCAAGGTAGTTAAGGGGAGTAGTGAAGAATGCCTAGAGTGAAACGTGGTGTGACCGCTAAAGCGCGTCACAAGAAAATATTAGATCAAGCAAAAGGTTATTACGGTGCCCGCAGTAGGACCTATCGTGTAGCCAAGCAAGCTGTAATTAAAGCACAACAATATGCTTACCGTGACCGTCGTCAACGCAAGCGTCAGTTCCGTGCTTTATGGATTGTTCGTATTAATGCCCAAGCGCGTGAGTGTGGATTATCTTATAGCCGTTTAATTGCTGGTTTGAAAAAGGCTGCAATCGAATTAGATCGTAAGGTTTTAGCAGATATGGCAGTTTTTGATAAGGTGGCCTTTGCAGCACTTGCTGAAAAAGCAAAAGCGGCCTTAGCATAAGAATGATTGCTGGATAAGTAAACGTCTTGGGAACTTTCCAAGACGTTTATCTAAGATTTAAATACTTTTATCTTAATCCAAAAAACATTTTAGATATCTCATGGGAGGCTTTGGCCTCCTTTTTTATGTGCAGGTAAAAGATGCAAGATATTATTTCATTAAAACTTAAGGCAGAAGAAGCAATTGCTAAGGCAGAAGATTTATCTAGCTTGGAAGCAATTCGCGTTGACTTTTTAGGTAAAAAAGGTCAATTAACTGAAATTTTAAAAGGCCTTGCAGGCTTGTCTGCAGAAGAAAAGCCAAAAGTAGGGCTCTTAGTTAATCAAGCCAAAAGAGAGCTAAGTGATCTTATTGAAAGCAAGCTTATTCTGCTCAAAGAAAAAGAATTGGAAAAAAAATTAGCAGCCTCTGCTATCGATGTTAGTTTATCAGGTAAAAAAGCGAAAGCAGGCTCAATACATCCTGTAACTCAAGTAAGGCAATTTATCGCTGAATATTTTAGCCGCCTTGGCTTTGATATTGTTGAAGGCCCTGAAATTGAATCAGAATTTTATAATTTCGAAGCCTTAAATATTGCAGAACATCATCCTGCAAGAGCAATGCATGATACTTTTTATTTTGGTGACGGGCGATTACTAAGAACTCATACCTCACCTGTGCAAATTAGAGCTATGGAAAAAAGAAAACCACCTTTCCGCCTAATTGCTCCTGGTCGAGTTTATCGTTGTGACTCGGATATGACCCATACGCCGATGTTCCACCAAGTGGAAGGATTATTAATCGATAAAGAAGCAACTCTTGCTGGACTAAAGGGCTTATTACAAGACTTTTTTACTGCTTTCTTTGGTCGTAAATTAAGCTTGCGTTTTCGTTCATCCTATTTTCCCTTTACTGAACCTTCTGCAGAGGTTGATATTGAATGTACGCAATGCAGTGGTAAGGGTTGCCGTTCCTGTAAATTTACAGGTTGGTTAGAAGTTCTTGGCTGTGGTATGGTTCATCCTAATGTATTAATGGCGGTTAATATTTCTCCTGAGGAATATCAAGGCTGGGCTTTTGGTATGGGAATGGATAGATTAGCCATGCTTTATTTTGGAATTGATGATTTAAGAATGATGTTTGAAAACGATCTTAGTTTTCTAAAACAATTTTAATGATGAGGCTTAATTCTTTAAGCTAAAAATACTGTATATAGTGGATATTTAAGCATGAAAGTTAGTGAGTTATGGTTACGTGAATGGGTCAATCCCTCCATTGATAAAGAGCAATTAGCTTCTTTGATGACAATGGCAGGACTTGAGGTCGATGCTTTAAATCCAGTTGCTGGTAATTTTAATGGCGTCATTGTTGCTGAAGTTCTTAATACCAAGCCTCATCCAGAAGCTGACAAACTAACCCTCTGTGAAGTTAATATCGGTAAATCAAACCCGCTAAAGATTGTTTGTGGTGCCAAAAATGTTCGGCCTAATTTAAAAGTGGCTTTGGCCCAGATTGGTGCTGAATTACCTCATGGGCTCTCTATTAAAGAAACACATTTAAGAGGGGAACTATCACAAGGAATGCTTTGTTCATCTAGCGAACTAGGATTAAGTGAAGGCTCGGAAGGTATCATAGAATTAAGCGATGATGCGCCTGTCGGTATGGATTTAAGAGACTATTTATCACTTGATGATTATGTTTTTGATGTTGATTTAACGCCAAATAGAGCTGATTGTTTTAGTGTTTTAGGTGTAGCAAGAGATATTGCAGCCTTAACAGAAACTGCTTGCAAAGAGCCTCTAAAACAAGAAATAAAAAGCTCTATTGATGATAGCCTTGATATTCAAATTAAGGCAAAAAAAGCTTGCTCTAGGTATTGTGGGCGTATTATTCGTAATATTAATTCTCAAGCTAAAACACCCCATTGGATGTCTGAACGTTTAAGACGCGCAGGTGTTAGAGCAATTCATCCTGTAGTTGATGTCACTAACTATGTGATGTTAAATATAGGCCAACCTATGCATGCCTTTGATTTAAATAGGCTTGATGGGCATATCGAGGTAAGAGTCGCAAAAGAAAACGAAGAGTTAGAATTATTGGACTCTAATAAAATTACCCTTGATCAAGACGTGCTGGTGGTTGCTGATGCAAACAAGGCCTTAGCTATAGCGGGCATTATGGGGGGGGAAGAAAGTGCTGTTAATGATGAGACCAACGATGTTTTCCTTGAAGCTGCCTTTTTTAACCCCTTGGAAATAGCCAAAACAGCCAGACGTTTTAATTTAAGCAGTGATTCTTCGCAGCGCTTTGAAAGAGGCGTTGATTATAATCTTCCCTTGTTAGCCATAGAGCAGGCAACAGCACTATTATTAGAGATTGTGGGCGGTGTGGCTGGCCCTGTTAGCACTACTGAAAATGAAGCTGAGCTGCCACGCATTAAACCTATTTTATTTAATCCACAACGAGTTAAAAAACTAACAGGGCTTGATATTGCTGAAACACAAATGAAAGCAATGCTAGAGCGCCTACAATTGAAGGTTGATGACAAAAAAATGCCTTGGACTGTGGCAATTCCTTCGCATCGTTTTGATTTAAGTTTAGAAGTGGATTTGGTCGAAGAAATTTTTAGGCTCTTTGGTGCAGATAAAATTGAAGGTGAAAAACTCGTGGCTGCAGTTCAAGCCGGTACGATTAATGATTCGGATAAACTTATTGCCAAAGCGGTTCATTTCTTTAAAGCAAGAGCTTATCATGAAACCATTAGTTATAGTTTCGTTGACCCTGAATTACAGCAAGCTATTTATCCAAACCAAGAGGTAATGCGTTTATTAAATCCGATTTCGTCGGAAATGTCTGAAATGCGTTTGGGTATGTGGCCAGGTTTAATTGCTTCAACTATTTATAATATCCATAGGCAGCAACCAAGCATTAAATTTTTTGAATCAGGTGTTGTTTTTGAAATGGAAGAGGGGCTATTAAAAGAAAAACAAGCTATCGCTGGTCTTTTAGTTGGAGAGGCTTCACCACTTAATTGGTGTGAAAAAGAAGCTAATTTTGATTTTTATGATCTAAAAGGTGATATTGAAGCCTTTTTAGAAAGTATAGACATTGCTAATGTCGCTTTTGTTAGAGAGGCGCATCCAGCATTGCATCCAGGCAAATCAGCGGCTATTTACATAAATAACATATTAAGTGGCTGGTGTGGTGTCCTACATCCACGTTTAGCCGATGCCTTGGATTTACAGGAAGAAGTGATATTATTTGAACTTAAGGTCGAGAATTTAATTGGCCAAGCTACTCCGCTCTATAAACAAATATCAAAGTTTCCACAAATGCGAAGAGATCTTTCTTTGTTGGTTGATAATGATATACCTGCGGCTGAAATTGAAGCCTTGGTACGTCATGTGGTAAGCAAAGATTGCCTTAAAGACTTTGCTGTATTTGATGTCTACACTGGCGAAAATATTCCTGCCGGTAAAAAAAGTTTAGCTATTGCTATCATCTTACAAGATGATAAACGCACTATGGTTGATTCGGAGATCAATACAATAATTAGTGCTATAATCAAAGAGTTGGATGATAAATTTGCAATAATATTGAGGGACTAAACGTGAACGCACTTAGTAAAGCAATTATAGCAACAGATTTATGTGACCAATTAAAATTGAATAAATCAGACGCAAAAGAAATGGTTGAAGCTTTTTTTGAAAACCTAAGGCATGCGCTTGAAAATGGTCGTCATGTAAAATTATCTGGTTTTGGAAACTTCACTCTACGTGATAAACCACAACGCCCAGGTCGAAACCCTAAAACAGGTGAAGAAATTCCTGTGTCAGCAAGACGTGTTGTGATGTTTAAAGCAGGTTTGAAATTAAAAACAAAGATTGAAGAACAGGTAAAATAATTTGAATCATTTTTCTAAACATTTGTTTGTATGCACTAATCAAAAAGCTGCTGGTAAAACTTGCTGTGCTAATACCGGCGGTGAACCTTATTTTGATTATTTAAAAGAAAAATTACTTGAGCTGGAATTACATGGTCCAGGACGATTTAGAGTATCCAAATCAGGCTGCTTAGGGCGTTGCAGTTTAGGTCCTTGTCTAGTAATATATCCCGAAGGTTTATGGTATACTTATGCAAATAAAGCAGATATAGATGAAATAGTGGATTCTTATCTTGTAAAAGGTAAGCATGTTGAGCGGCTAATTATCCCTAATTAGCTTAAAATCTTTCAATATTTAAAGAGACTTTACAATAAATTATTGCAATTTACTTGTAGGATGACTTTCTTTTGGTTAAAATCGCCCGTCCATGATTGAAAGATTATTTATTGAAGGCGGTTCGGAGTTAATTTAATGAAAACATTTAGCGCCAAGGCACACGAAGTTAAACGCGACTGGTTTGTTATAGATGCAAACGAAAAAGTATTAGGTCGTTTGGCTACTGAGATTGCTCGTCGTTTACGTGGCAAGCACAAAGCTGAATATACCCCCCATACTGATACAGGCGATTTTATTATTGTAATTAATGCGGAGAAAGTAGCAGTTACTGGCCGTAAATACACTGATAAAACCTATTATCACCATACTGGTCATCCTGGTGGGATAAAATCAACCTCATTTGAAAAAATGCAGAAAGAGCATCCTACTCGTATTATTGAAAAAGCGGTAAAAGGCATGCTTCCTAGAAACCCTTTAGGTAGAGAAATGTACCGTAAGCTAAAGGTTTATGCAGGTAGTGAACATCCACATACTGCTCAACAACCTAAGCAACTAGAGATTGAGGAATAAGTACTATGGCAGCAAAACAACAACATTATGGCACAGGCCGCAGAAAAAGCTCTGTTGCTAGAGTTTTTTTACGTCCTGGTAAAGGCGAAATCAAAATCAACAACCGTCCTCTTGATGAGTACTTTGGTCGTGAGACGGCTTGTATGGTTGTTCGTCAGCCATTAGAGACAGTTGATCTTCTTAACAAATTTGATATCTACGTAACTGTTGTTGGCGGTGGTATCTCTGGTCAAGCAGGTGCGGTGCGTTTAGGTATTGCTCGTGCGCTTGTTGCCTATGACGAAGATGGCTTGGCTGCTGATGCTGAACCAAACCCAAGTTCTTTCCGTAGAAAATTACGTGCTCGTGGGTTATTAACTCGTGATTCACGTCGTGTTGAAAGGAAAAAAGTGGGTTTACACAAAGCGCGTCGAGCTACTCAGTACTCGAAGCGTTAATTTTCAAAAAAACCCTGCAAAAGCAGGGTTTTTTTTACCTATTCTTATCTCATTTTTTTCTCAAATTGTCGTATCTGTTAATTCGCTAGGGTTAAAAAAAAATCCCTATAAACGAAATTAATCGCTAAATTATGATATAATAAGCCCTTTTGATATCAATATACTCAAATCGAACTAAAATACTTATTTTAATCAGTATATTAAGTTTTATTGAGTTCAAAACGACTAGGAGTTGCGATGGCTGTTGTAGCGAAGCGTACTATAATGTCTTTATATTCTGATAATGATGGTGTTTATAGCCATCAAGTAAGAATTGTTTTAGCTGAAAAAGGCGTCAATGTTGAAATTTTACCTGCTAAACCAAATCAAGTACCAGATGATTTATTTTCAATAAATCCTTATGGCACTGTTCCAACTCTTATTGATAGAGAATTGGTTCTTTATGAAGCTAGAATTATCATGGAGTATTTAGATGAGCGTTTCCCTCATCCACCTCTTTTACCGGTATATCCTGTTGCAAGAGCAGAAGCACGCAAAATGATGCACAGAATAGAACAAGATTGGTATTCCTTGCTTGATCCGATTAAAGAAAATAATGAAGAAGCAAGATTAGAATTACAAGAAAGCTTAATAAGCCTAGAGCCTGTTTTTGCTGATAAAACTTATTTCTTAAGTGATGAGTTTTCCCTGCTTGATTGTACTCTAGCTCCTTTATTATGGCGTTTACCACAGTTAGGTATTGAAATACCTGAAAAAGCAAAAGCAATACATGCTTATATGCAACGTGTGTTTAAACGAGCTTCTTTCCAAGCCAGTTTATCTGAAGCAGAAAAGCAACAAAGGGCAGCTTAATGGCGCAAATGACCTCTAATAAGCCTTATCTAATCAGAGCTCTTTATGATTGGATAGTCGATAATGATCTCACTCCTTATATTTTAGTGAATGCTAATTATCCAGGGGTGCAGGTCCCTACTGAGCACATTAATAATGGTCGTATTGTGCTCAATATATCCCCAAAGGCTTGTCGTGGTTTACATCTTGAAAATGACAGGATTGTTTTTACCGCACGTTTCTCGGGTCACAGCACTCAAATCTTCGTTGAGCCAACTGCTGTCATTGCAATTTATGCAAAAGAAACAGGGGCAGGGATGGATTTTGGTGAAGACTCTGTAGTTCTTCCGGATGCCACAAGCCTTAATGTTGAATCTGAAAATAAAACACGCAAAAAGCCGGCATTAAGCTTGGTTAAAAAAGAAGAAAAATAAAAAAATTCTCTAATAGCAAGTAATCTTCTGCGTCCCAGGTCTTGCTAACATTTGATTAATTCATAATCTTTATTCTCATGAATTGCTTAATCATAGATCATAAAATGCTTTTAATTGACTTTATATTGCTCATATAATCCGATTATAATGCTTATGGCTAATATAGAAAGGATTCAAAATGCTATTTAATAAGTGTCAACTCGATTTATTAGAGAAAATAAAAAATAATCCCGCTAATCCTCCACTGTTACCCCAAGAGTTACAAGAAGATGAAGAATTTCTTCTTGAAGCTTTAAAATTAAATGAGCGTATTTGGGAGCAAATATCTCCCTCATTAAAGTTGGATAAAACATTTATATTATTAGCTATTGAGCAAAATTGCAGTGTATTTAAGATGTTATCTTCTGTATTTAAAGATGATGCTGAGATAGCTCTGAGTGCTGTAATAAAATTGCCTACTCTTTTGTCCGATGTTTCAGATAGATTAAAAACGAATGAAGCATTTAAAGATAAAGCCACTAAAAATAATAGCTGGTTTCCTTGGTTTAGGTTTGAAAAATTTATAAAAAATACGTTTTGGGAGGGGGTTGCTGATGCCTTCGCTCTTATGTACGGGAATCAGGGCTTAATGAATAAATTGAATGATAAAAAGTTTCATTCAAATGAATTGAAGTATGGTTTAGTGGATCTTCTATTATTTCCTGCACTTTCGAAGTTTTTAATTAATTGGGGATATCCTACTAAACCTAGTATAAATGACAACTTGATATTTGAAGTTCAAAGTATACGAAAGGATTACCATTTCATAAACTTATATGTTCTTGCAATGGGAGCTGGGTTACAAGTGATGAGACTGGCTTATACTATCTTAGCGACCCTTGCCGTGACGCCTGTGGTTGGTTTAGTTCACGTTCTAAAATATCCATTTTCTCGTCGTCTACGAGAAAAATTAGTTATTCTCCAAGGTGACATGTATATAACTAATGAAGTGGAAAACAGGGCTATCCAATATAAAGGTCAAAAAACGTTAGGAGAATATATTGATGAGACTAAATCATCAATAAATGATCTTTGTGCCTTTCGTGGCTCTTGGGCAGAAAAAGGCGATTTAACTTCCCTTTCCTCAAAAAATACAAGTACCTATTTTTTTTCGAAGAAGACGCGTGCAATAACTTTTTTTAGGCCTGTAGTTAGTGATTCATCTGAACAGCAAGCAGCGCTCGATATAGTAGAACTACTTAAGGTCAATAGCAATTATGATTGGGATAACCCCGAAGAAGTGGCTGCGGGAAGAT
>JAIUOG010000033.1 GCA_020161725.1 Pseudomonadota bacterium | reverse complement strand
GATGAAGTGGTTGTAACTGACACCATTCCCCTATCCAAAGAAGCGCGCGCTTGTGAAAAAATAAGAGTGGTCAGCCTTGCTGATATGCTAGCCCAAGCCATTAAACGCGTTAATGTGGAAGAATCCGTTAGCTCGATGTTTGCTGAAGAATAAACTTTAGCAACTGTCATCCAAAGGCTTCACAGAGACTGCAGATTCAATGTGGCTATAAAAGTTGTCATTCCCTCGTTGGCGCGGAGCAATCCTGTCATTTTTTTAACAACGACATGACAAAATTGGAAGAAAAATCCCTCTCCCCTTGCTGGAGAAGGGGAATCCAAAAGGTTATTCTCACTTAAAGTGAATGTCATTGATGAGATTCGCTTTATTTTTATTCCCCCACTCCTGTCCTTCGAACATCTGCTCCCATAAGGGGAGAGGAATTGCTTGTTTGATTTTGTTTAAAAAAATGCCAGGCTCGCCCGGCTCATAGGCGGGAATCCATTTTCAAATTAATGATTGTATTTCTTAGCAAATAGCCTGATGTAGATCTGAAAACCGCAACCCGGGTTTCAGCATAGTTTGGAGTATGTAATTCAGGAGATCCCTCACAAAGCTCAGGATACGGCGAAGGTAGGCTTAAGCTACAAGAAGTGCAGCCCAGCATATCCAAACTAGTGTTATTCAGAATTAATCTTAAAAACAAAAAAGGAAGGTCAAGCCTTCCTTTTTTGTTTTAGAAATTATTATTCTCTACTACCTACATATTTATCATCAAAATAGCGGCGAAGTTTAGTTCTCAAAGTACCTCTGCTGATGCCAAGCATCGTTGCAGCTCTTGATTGGTTGTACTTGCAATATTCCATAACAGCTTTGAATAAAGGGGTTTCAATTTCTTCTAAAACAAATTGGTATAAATCAACAGGCTCAGCCCCCCTGAGCTCGGCAAAATATTTTTGTACTGCTTGGGTGACACTGGCAGCCAATGATGAGGTGGTCACTTCTCCAGCTTGATTGCTGATTGTTGTCATTCTTATTTTACTCCTCATTTTTAAAACAGGAATCTTACCGAATTGAGCAATTCCTGACAAGCTGAATCGAAAAAAAATGCTTAAAAATCAGGAATTACATTCAGTAAATCATTATTTATTGGAACTTAAGCATAGAAGAATCAAAAGGTTTGTTATTCACTATTAATTGCCCTTGCTCTAATTTAAAATCAACCACAAAATCATTGCCCTGTTGCATTATGAGTCCTGATTGCAACATAGAAGCTAATTGCTTATCTGCAATTACCGTTGCTTCAGCTGTTAGCACAGCCGGATCTTTTGCTGGAACAGATGTTGTAGCAGGAGCAGCTGATTGAACTTGAGTTGCAGCTTGGTTAGCAACCGCTTGTTGCTGCATTTGCTGTACTATACTTTCTTGTATAGTTTGTGGAGCTGGCGGTTCAGGATTAGCTAAACGCTGAGCGATTGATTGAGTCATTAGGTTTTTAAGAACAGGTGCTGGTACTTTAAGTTTTCCATTTCCTTGCACCATTTTTATTAACTCAAGCGGGTTGCCAGCATCAGTCTTAGGTAATGAAATTAAGAGATTACCCTCAATAGCACCTTCAGGTAAATTCAAATTCATTTCAGAAATTTCAAACTGAGGACCTTTGCTAAACAGCTTTGGTAATTCAGGCAATAAAGCAAGCATAGCCATTTGCCGCTCTGCTGGCTGACTTTGCTGAATCTGATTAACCTGCTGATTAATTCTAGCAAGTACCTCTGCATCAAGGTTCCGAATAGCCACTTCTAAATTACCTGGGCCATAAGTTTTATCATGGCTTACTAATTTATCAATAGAAACCTTAAATTGAGAACTAAATAAGCTATTTTCAATATTAGTATTTGAACGAACATTAAATTGATCAATCTCTAAAAGCTTAGTAGCTTGGTTCATTATAACAAGTGAGGGGAAAGCGAATGAAACATCACCAAAATATAAGCCATCTTTGTCTTGATGAAGATTATATTCACTCGTGATTGCAGCTAAGTTAGTATTAGCTTGGTCTTTAACAAAACGCATACCATCAATAGCAACATTACCTTCTATTTCATCCATTTTGGGTGAAATAGATGTTGTAGAATTCATACCCAACCAATCAAACTGCGCATTACCTTGCTTTGCTATTAACTTAAATGCAGGAATAGACGTGTCTAAAGAAGCATTGTTTAGATAGCTCACAAATAAGCTCAAACCTAATTGGGGTTTTATAGAATCAGCAGTGAAAAGATCATTAAACTGTTCAACATATTTTTCAGGTAGAGTTAAATCGGTATGAGCATAACCTAAACCAAATTTCACCGTTTTATTAGCAAAAATCACAGGGCCATGGTGTATAGTCAAAGGCATTTGTAATTGGTAATCATGAGCAGGAACTGTTTGAGTTTGACCATTTGCATTAGTTAATACTTGCTCTGGCACATATAACTTCCAATTGAAAATTGCATCCGAACTAAACCAATGGCGGTTATATTCCGAAATTTGAACATTTATGCCATTTGTTTCATTGATTTTTTCCAAATCTTCACGAATTTTTTTCTCAGTTAAATAGCCCATACCGTAATATGAACCAAGGACTAGAGCAGCTAGAATAACCACTAATCCTGTGAATTTTTTCATTATTATCTCCGTTTTTTAGGTCAAGCTCTACAAAACAGCATTGAGCTGTCGGTTTTAGACGTTAATTAAAGCATGAGATTCGATAACTAGCAAAAAAATCTTAAAACAAGTCTGTTTTTAAATTAATGACTTACCTCAGCTTAGGAAAGTGTCTTGTTCAAGAAATCATGCTCCCCCGCGACAGTCGCGGGGCGGTAAGCAAGAATGAATTTAAATTTGGCGAATTGGTTTACAATGCGTTTCTTTGATAAGAAGAGCCAGGATAAAAGCCACTAAAGAACAAAAAGGCAAGATCTTTAAGCCAGCTTGAAAATCCGTTAATAACAAACTTTCAACATGAAAAGCTCTCGAACCAGAAACCATATCAACCAGACGTCCTACTAAAGGCTGCATTAATGCACCAATAAAAATAGAAACCATGTTAGTAAAAGCAATTGAAGTTCCAATCACATTTGCTTTATGAATCTCTGTGGATACAGCGTAAGCAATAGCAACACCCGTATTAGTAAGGCCGAATAGGAAAAAGATGATGTAAGCACTACTTTTATCCATATTAGGATAAAATACGAATAAATAACTTAGGCTCATACCGGCAAGAGCAGAAAAAATCATAAGTGGTTTACGCTTACCCATCCTATCAGAAATCCATCCTGATAAGGGCCCACTGATTCCCCAGCCAATAAAAATTAGACCAATTGCAAAAGCGGCAGTATGAGCATCCATTCCTCGTCCATATTGAAGATAAGCAGGGCCGATAGATTCGCCAATTACGGCAGTAGGGGCGAAGAGAAAGCCAGCATATAGCGCATTTATCCAAGTTTGAGAACTGCTTAGAATAATACCTAAGCTCTTAAAAATACTTAAAGACTCTTCATGCTGAGTAACTGGTTTTATATTAGCAGGTTTATCTTGTACAAATTGATAGAGAAGAGCTGCTAGGGCAATAAATACGATGGCGATAATAAACATTGAATTTCGCCAACCAACTGTTGCTACTAAAAAAGATACCGGAGCCTCTCCTGCTGCAGCACCCAACATACCCAAAGCCTGTGTGAGACCAGCAAGTAAACCCAACATAACAGGTGGAAACCAAGAAGTAGCTAAACGTAGTGAGCTAACAAAAGCAAAAGCCGCGCTAAAACCAATTAGCATACGACCTATCGATGCAACTAAAAGGTTAGGTGCAAAGCCGAAAACAGTGCAGCCTAAAGCGGTCATTAAAGACATGATAGTTAAAATCGTTCGAATACTTACCCTATCAACCGTCAAACCCACTGGAATTTGCATAATAATATAAGGAATATAAAAAGAAGCCATTAGAATTCCAAATCCAGCTTCATTTATACCAAAATCCATCTGTAAATAACGATGCATTACACCAGGAGCCACTCTTGCCATATAATCTGAGAAATAAAAAGCTGCCGCCAATCCCCAAACTAACCAGGCAAAACCTAATCCGGCATAATTCTTTTTTTCATTTTGAGCTTTTGCCATATCTATCTTCTCAAATAACGCTTTTATTTTTTATATCCTTTAAGAAATAACATGCCTTATATAAACTCCCTATTTACGTCCTGTTTTAAATATCTATCTAAATATAGGGATCTTTGAACATATCATTTTTCTTTTTCACTGTATACTCTGATAGTTAGACCCACGTTTCTTTAAGACGCGAGTTTTGGGTATATTTAATTAATGGTTGGATTTTTAGCAAAGAGAAGTATATGCTAGAGCCAATTTTTCTGCAGAGTCACCTATGAATAGTCTGGAATTAGCCATTCAAAATGCCTTGCAATCCGAAGGCGAGAACAAAGCTTCCAATAAAGCCTATCTTGAGTTTATTAAAGCTAATTTTATTATCCCAATCGATAAAAATAGTGCAGCTGACGCACCTGAAGTCCTTTTTCTAAGTGAAAATGGCCATGTTTTTTTACCTGTTTTTACTGAAATGAATTTTTTTGATGATTGGGCAAAAGAAATTAGCGATTCCATTCATATTCTGCGTTTATCTGGTGTAGATTTATTAAAAGGTATCGGTGAAGAAGTTATTGTTTGCCTCAATATTGGCAGCTCAATTTATAAAGAATTTAATCCCGCTGAACTTGCTCGTATGCGAAGTATGGTATTAAAACTATTTAAATAGAGAGTAAAAGGTCAAAGCTTAAAAAGAACTTTGACCTTTTAGATATTAGGCAACAAGTTCTAACACCTGATAACCAACCACGGCTGTTGCAGCGATAGCACCTGTAATTTTAAGTACATTAACCAAAAACTGATTTTTAACAAGACCACTAATTAAATGATAAGTTTTATCATTAGCTGCTTCAGTCTCTAAAACAGCCACTTGCTCTTCCACATGACCAAGGTCAAATAAAGGCTTTTCTCCATAAAAACCAGCCCACCAACCATCAAGCCATTGAGCATGCTCGACTGTACCACCACGGTAGGGATTTTCTTCCTCATCTACTTCGGCCAGTGCGCATTCATAACCAAAGAGATAACATTCCTCTAAACTTGGATGGTCTAGATTAAAACGTAATTTTACATCTGGTAGTATTGAATTCATGTCGTTCATAGTAGCGCCCTTCCCTTTTCAATAAGGTCTAAATTGTTATCTTAAATATCAATAAGCATATACCTTGCCAAAATTAGCAAAAACATCAAAATAATTTAAAAAACATTTCATAACAATTCCATTGTAACACTGAGCGTTAAATTAAAGACCACATGGTTCATTTTTTACTACTTCTTGACAAATATTCATATATTAAAATAACCAATTGATTTTTATAATATTTTATTTTCTCAGGCTGAACATTGAAACAAGAGGTTGCTCTCCTGTCTTGAGCTGCACCTGTCTATTTTTAAAATTTCTTTGCAAAGGGGCTCCGATTTTACATGGGCTTCGATATCCTTTTCATAGAGCAAAACCTGTTCCTCATATTGGTTGAATTGTTCGTATAAACGCTCAAAAATATGAATCGCTTTGACGCTTAATTTATCTGCGTGCAAATTTAATACCTCAGGCAATTTACGCACTTCCGATAACCCTTTATTAATAATTACACCAAACTCAGCAAGCAAACCACGTATCTGATTACTTTGCGACGTTCTATTTTTTACACAAAGTTCTCGGGCTCGATGTAGCAATAAAACTTCTTGCTGGTCTATAGTCTTTATTGGAACAAATTTCATGCTTGGCCTTGTAACTGCCTCCGCTATCCCTTTCGCATCATTTTTGTCATTTTTATTAGACATAACATAGGGCTTAACAAATTGCGGCGCCATCATTTTTACCCTATGGCCCATACTAGTAAATAACCTCGCCCAATAATGTGCTCCACTACTCGCCTCTATTCCAACAATACATGGGCTAAAATTACTCATCTCCTCAATTAATTCCTTCCGGCTTACTCGTTTACTCAAAATACACTTTAAACGCAGAGCTTGAACTACCTCCAAAATCCTTCACTTTGCATTCAATAAGATCCTTCAAATAGCACGAAGCTATTTTCAGGATGACAGAGAAAAAGGTTGTTGCTGGTTAAAAAATGGCGGGTGCATTCAAAACATAGGCATATCAAAGATATAAAAAGACAAGAATCGCTATTTATTTGCCGGCATAAATTTGTTGGTCTATTAAGGTGCTAAAATACAATGTTTCCACCGTTCCTCGTCTTTATAATAGAAAACTCTATCATGTAAACGATTATCACGACCTTGCCAAAATTCAATTTCCAGAGGTTTTAACATATAGCCCCCCCAGTATTCTGGTCTTTTTAACAGTTGATGTTGTTCTTTTAACTTAGCTATTTCCTTTTCTAAAAAAAACCTATTCTCAATAGGTTCGCTTTGCTTAGACACAATTGCAGATATCTGACTTTCTTCTGGCCTTGAAGCAAAGTATTCATCGGATTTTTTTGGGGAAAGTAAATGTATTTCACCTCTTATACGAACCTGTCGAGAGAGATTAGGCCAAAAGAAATTTAAAGCAGCTTTGGGGTTCGATTTAAGTTGTACGCCTTTAGCACTGTTATAATTTGAATAAAAAATAAAGGCTTCATCTTCAATTCCTTTTAATAAAACCACTCTTGAGTCAGGCATCCCTTTTTCATCAACAGTAGAAAGAACCATAGCTGTTGGATCTATGAGTTCCGTTTTTAAAATATCCTCAAACCAAAGTTTAAATAGTTTAAAAGGAGATAACTCTAATTTCTCTGTATCTAAACTTAGAACACCGTATTCACGCCTTAATTTAGCAAAACCATCTACTTTATCAGTCATAAAAATCCATAGAAAAATGTTTAAAATAAACCCATGTGCATATAAATTTAACGAAGGTATTAATATTTTCTTAATATTCTCGATATAATATCCCGCTATTGTTTTTTTAAAAGCTAAATATGCCTTTAACGCCAGAAGATTATCTGAAAATTTATATAAAAAATCCTGCGTGGTCGAAGGTTATTAAACAATATCGTTTTAAAATTTTAAAAATACTGCAGGGAAAAAAACCCAATAAAATATTTAGCCCAGAAATTATTGAATATTTTCCCGATCAAAACGAACAACTTGACCCAGCAAAAAAAACCTTACCACCTTATAAAGGTTATCTGCATGAGCCAAAGCAAATAGTTCAAATTAAAAATATTTTAAATGCACTTTATTATACAGAATTAGCTTTTACAGGTCTTGAGAATTTAGAAATCAAAGATACCTATCTTAGTTATGCTGATACTTTACACTTTGCCTGGGACAAAATAACAGAATATATTTGCCAGGCTAACTACCTCATTACGCATCTTGATATCGATTTAAATTCCTTTTTAGGCCCTGAAATCAGTTTTCTGAAACAATGCTTAAGCGCATTTCAAGCATTATCTGATTATCTTGATGATGATAAAACACAGGTAATCAACGAAACTGCGCAAAATCCACATGATTTATCAACAGACATCGCTTCTTTAAACACTCCTTTTCAACTTCTTGTCAAGAATTTAACACGATATGATAATGAAAAGCGTAGCCAAGATATTGAAAGTTTAATTCAATATTTTGAGAGTATTAAGACAAAAACAAATAGACCGGCTATTAATAAGTCGATAATTGAATTTGAATCCATTATTAGAGATATAAAAAATATCCCTAATATCTTAACGGAAAATCCAGAAGAAAAATCTTCATTAGAGCCCTTAAAAAATTTAATCGAAAAACTTAAAGCCATTAAAAGTGAATTTGAAAGCTCAGTAGAATTAACTACACTTGTCGAAAAATTTGTCATAAAACTTTCAAATTGGCTGGATTTTAAAGAAAGTTTCTTTTTTGAAATTTATTTTAAATTAAAAAAAATGGCACCCAACTCGTTCAGTTACTCTAGCGGCCAAATTGCGGGAAATATAGTTGAACAGCTCCAGCCTGGCTCAGGTAAAGTTGACTATGAATTTTTAACAACTAAAGCTGCAGCCATCCCAGCTTTAGTTGAAAGTATTACTCAAAGGCTTAAAGATTTTTTACTAGGGAAAGTCAACCCTGATGATATTTTTCTTACACGATATAAAAAGGAACAAACATACAAAGAATTAGATTTCTTCACCTCAACCTTAACCAAACAAAATTTTTCTGACTTAAAAGAGGTCGCTAATAATTTATTTAATTCTATAGAAAGCCTTCAATCAGATGATATTTTTCTACCTGCACGCATTTTCTATTATGTTAGTGTACTACGCCATACTATTACGCTCGCAATCAGCACTTTTGAACATTTAGCTGATCTGAATGGTTCTTCACAAGCGGCGATTAAACATATTTTATCTAAAATAAAGTATGAATACCTAGTACATCTTTTCAGTCTAATGGATAGGCTAGAAGATGAGTTGATGCTAAAACCTGGGCTTTTATCAAAACCAATGATGGCATCCTTAAAAGAATTTTTCGAGCTGATTACAACCTATATCAGTATGGCTGTCGATTTTTCTGAAGAAGAAAAAGCCTTGTTAGTTATTGAAGATCCAAAATTTGTACTTTTACGCATATTAAATACACATCAAAGAATAAGCCTTTCCCGAAGAAAGTTAAATATTGATATTACTCAAGCTGAAACTGCTTTTAATAATTTTTTTAATTCACTGCAGTCAGAAAAACAAAACAGTCGGATTATCTCACTTAAAAATAAAGCATCTCTTCTTGAGGATTTTCAGCATTTAAAAGTTTATTTTGATAAGATTGCAGATGGTAGATATGCCAAGATTTTGGTCCACGCCTTGGGTTTAAATACGCGCAAAAGCTTTTATTCAATAAATATCCAAAAACTGGGTTATGCGCCTTATGAAAAATTGCAAGTTCAGGATATCGTAGCTCTTAGGGCATGTGTTTTAGAACAAATCCATAGTGCTAGAAATACAGAATTACTTCATCTTAAACTTAATAGAATTTTGATAGAAACAATCCTTGCTCATTCCACTTTAAAAGTCTCACCATTGAAAGAGCCGCCTAATGCTTTTGGTATAGATGAAGGCAATGTCTTATCACAAGGACCAGAAGTTGTCAGTGAATTTTATGAAAAACAAGATGAATTAACAGAAGTACAAAAAGCTTCTGCTGCCTTTAATCATTTTTTTAATATTATAAAAAAATATGAATCGCGAGAAACTAAGTTAATTAATCTTGACATGGCAACAAAAAAACAATTATTAAAAGATTATCTACAATTTAAACCTTATGTTTTGGCAACAAATTTAAAATTCTTTACCAAAGAATCCGATCCTATTTTGGATGCGTTGCAAAAAGAAAATGAACCTAGTTGGCAGATTTTACCTTGGCAAAGCCCTTATTCAGAACTTATCACTCTAAATGAGTTGCTCGAAATCGAACCTCAAATTACACCTAAAATAAAAGAAGATTTGGATAAAGAAGATATAAAAAGGCAAAAGCGGGATGAATTAAATACAAAATGCAATATTATTGTTGGACGAAATGTTATTAACGGAGGTATCTTAACCCAACAAAGAGTTATTATTAATCCTGATAATTGCACTCTTGATCAGTTGTATAAATTATATGAATTTTACATTCATAAAGAAGCACAGATTGAATTAGCTATCCAAGCTTATAATGGATTTATGAGCCTGATACCTGCCCCTGACTCAAACTTAAACATTGAATATTTAGATGAGCTTACCACTGGAATCAAAGAAAATCTTTTAAAATTATATGGCCGTTTCCAAATTTATTATCTGAGTACCTTTCAAGGAGAAGAGGCCCATATTCAAATGAAAAATACAGATAATAAAATCGTACAAGCATTGACGAGCCCCCTCCCTTTAACTGAAATAACGAAACGCTATAAGCTTGCTGATTTTTACACCAATTTAATAGGTGAATTATTAGTAATGAGTAGAATAACCTGTAGGGATAGAGCCACAACCTATCAACAATTAGCCATTCAAAAAAATGGTGAACTAATGAGGAAAATAACAGCCCTACAACAAGCTAGGTTGACAAATAATACATCTATATCATCAGTATATAAGGCTCTCATAAAAGAAATAGCCCCTGTTGATGCAAATACACTTATTAAAGCTGCCAAAAAAGAAAATCGGCTAATAAAATTAACAACGACCGAAATGTATAATGGTTTGATAAAACGAATATCCCAAGAACGAAATTTAAAGATTTTTAGCCAAATTTTAGCTCGCACTGAGTCTAGTGTTGATAACTCGTTTTTATCTTCTCCAAGAATTGCTAGCTTAGAAGAAAGTATTATCAAACTGCTTAATCATTTTAATAATACTTTAAGGAAAAATTTACAAGATAGGCTTGAACAACCTAAAGTAAAATCAAAAACTTGGTTTTCTCATGGTTCTAGAATATCTGCAGCAATAACAGGCGATTGGACATATTTAACACCCGAAAGCTTTGCACGTTTAATAAAACAGGATTTTCATCCTCCTTTTCCCGAAGTAGAGGATGAGAAAAAACGCGAAGAGCAAAGCAAACAAACTCGTGGCTTAAAAGAACTTTTTAATACCCTCTATTTTTTAAAAGATATTGTTGAAAATATACAAGGACTTAGCACTGGCGATTTAGAAAACATCAGTCTAATTATTGAGGATAAAATAGATAGCTCGGTGCAGGGAAATGCTAATCAAAGCTTTAAAACAATAAGGCAGTTGAGTAATACCTCGAGCCTAATTAAAGGTTTTGCTTTCAATTACTCTGATAAAGTTAAAAAAATTGATTATTCAACTCGCCTAATTACCATTTACTTCCACTTATATAAAATACAAGAAAGCTTAAAAAGATTATATCATGACCCTCATTATCAATTATTAGCACAACAACTAGGCAACTATGTCAACGAATTACTTGCTTATTTAAAAGATAAAACAAAACCTTATCAAGTTACATCAAAGGAAGTCAATTTAGGTCAGAATAAGGACGTCGGTTTTGAAATAATCTGGTATCTAATTAATGCCTATTCCTTAGTTCCTCTACATATTAAAGCCTTATCCGAAGGAAAGCCTGCCTCTAAAGAAGATCTTGATAGCGCACATAAACAAGCTAAAGATATTACACGTCAAGTTGAAGATATTATTAATAGCTCCAGTTCTTATTTAAAATTATTGTTTAAAACGCCCAAAATGTACTGGCTTTTTCAAAAATTCAAAACGAAATTCACAGAGCTAACTTCGACAAGCCATCAGGCGGTAATCACGCATATTAAAGATATCAATGATATTATTTTTGCTGAGATTTTAATCGCCACCGATGAATTTGAGGACCAACTAAAATTAAAGCCAGGGCTTTTAGCGACAACCATGCAACAATTGCTTCAGATATTTTATGAGGGCTTATTAGAACCATTAAATTTTAATTATTCCTATTATTTAACATTAGCTAGTTCTACAGTATCCATCGAAAAAAGGTTAGAGAATAATGTTATAAATCTCGATTCTGCACGCAAAGAAGAACACTCTATTCAAGATAATTTTGATAAATTGACGCGATTCTTAAAAGCATTAACCCTTTTGCCGCAAAATGAAGAAGGCAAAAAACCTCTTTTTTTACAAGGTAATGAATTAGAATTACGACAAACTTTGGACCTTGCCTTACCAATCCTTTTAGAAGAAGCGCATTTATTTAATGATAGATTTGAACCTGGTACTTTAGAATTATCAGACGATATTTTTAAATTACTTTTAATTGCAATTAACAAAAAGCCACATAACCCAGAGAGAACCTTAGATCTAACTGAAATCAATAAGATATTACTTAGTTTAGAAGAAGAATATTTATATATTGATATTGATGAAAATGAAGCAGATAAAACTGATTTAGATACCAAGATTAAAGATATTAAATCATTGCAAAGACCCATTTGCCAATATATCGAACAACAAATACTAGACCATGAACCAAGAGATCAGAATTATCCTGTAGCAGAGCCTCAAATAAGAGATACAGAAATACATAAGCTAATTTTTAACTATCTCCTCAATGAAAAAACGAAGCCTAAGATTAATATCACCGCTCTTTTTAATCTCGAACTAAAATTAAAAACGCTGCTTTTAAACACGCTCTTAGGCGCATTAAAGATAGATTTCAAACAATTGGCTGTACAAGAAAAAACCATCCTACAAAAATCTTTAGTTGATACTTTAATCTTAAAACGTGATTTGCAAAAAAGGGAGCACCAAAAACTACTTGATAAAATTGACTTATTAGATAAAAAAGCCATTCTAGATTTAAGTTTTAAATATTTAATCAATGTTTTTTCATTCTTATCAGATATGGATAAGCAGCAAAAAGAAATTTTACAAAAAGAAAAAGAAGTGGCTGTTCCAAGCAAAGAAAAAGAGGATATAGATAAACAAAAAGCGGCTCTAAATAAACAAAAAGCCTACTGGATTTTTAAGTTGGAAATCCTCACTAAAGCTAAAAAAATAAAAAGTGGAAATAGTTCTGTTTTACATCAAGTGATTAGGTATTTAAAACATATAAATCTGGATAAAGAAAAACAAAACGCGACAAATTTAAACTTTGCTGCTGCAATTTTTAATGATTTACTGTCTCTTTTAAAATTAAATGATGATGAGAATGATAGCCTTGAACTCATGAGGATTAACAAAAAACAGTTAGTTGCAGCACTTCAAAAACAAAGTATTGATGTTGAAACATTAAAACCTAAATTAACTAATTTAATAAAAAGTTTTAATTTAAAACAAACACTGGCATCAACAATAGAGATATGCGTTGATATTTTAAATAGTTTGGCAACAGCTAAATCGCTAGATGAATTTACCAAAGCTAAATTAAATTTAGCCTCAGAAATATTAGCCTTTTTCAAAATAGATAAATATAAACCCATCCTTCCTTTTATTAACTCCATAAAATCAGCAGACGATATTTCTGAAGCACAGACTAAGGCCTTTGAACTAACCTTGATTCTCTTTCTTTTTATTCAAAATTTTATCTTAAAACAAACATCTGATTTAAAAGAAATTGAACAAGAAATAGATGAGTTTCTTCCTAAAAAAGATCTAGCTGAGGAAGAATATCAATTATTGGAAAAAGCAAAACGACAGACTCTTGATACATCGGTATCTGCGGCTGATTTAAAACAAACTTACGATACAATTTATTCTTTATTAATAATTAATACGTCTTTTACAACTTCACTTCAATATCTCGTTCCTTTTGTACAAAAATTACTACGCATTTATCAAGGCAAATTAAATTCGAGCGAAATAGAAAAAGAAACTTTTAATGAAAGAAGTGCTTTCTTACAACAGGAGAAAAAAAGGCAAGATAAAAATAACCAAAAAATTAGCCAAAGACTGATAAAAAAGGAATTTATTTTAGTAATTAATAACTTGCATAAGCATAGTAGTGCTCTTCTAAATTTTGAACCGCTGCAAGTTGAATATATGGCAAAATTAAAAGCTTATCTTGAACAGCAAGAAACGGCTATACGCATTAAGGCTGAATCAACCTTCAATGTGAAACAAGCTGTAAAAGATACTATTTATATGCACATCAATCAATTTGAACGTAAGCATTATCGAACTTATTTACATCTTGATAAAATGGCGACTGAAATAGTTAACTTTCAAAATTATTTAACGGCAGAAATGGATAAAGCTGCAAAACAAGAGGCTTATAATGATCCTTTTGAAGACAAGAAAGAGCTTCAGAATAAAAAAGAAAAAGTTGATAATTTATATAACTTTGCTATCGATAGCTCACTAACAATAGAAAATAGAATTCAAAAAATACATACGGAAGTCTTAGCGATTGGAAATATAATTGAGAGTAAAGTAAATCATACCAATATCATTTTATGGATTAAACAATGGGTACTTTCTTTCTTGGAATTAATACATTTATACACAAGGGATTCTTTAGTTCATTATAATAAAATTCTAAAACAAGCCAGCTCCCCCCCTTCGATATCGGAAGTTAACTCACGTTATTCTTTTTTCCCCTCAAGAAAAAAAATATCTGGCTTACAAGAATGGCATGATTTTGAACATATGGAAAAAATAAATCCAGGCAATATGATCTATAATTCAAACCCAACTCATTAATCTTCAGCAATAGGTAGGCAATAGTTTGCAGAATATGTTAAAACTATTGCGTATTAAGATAAAGGAATAAAAATGTCTATTCTGCCTGAAGAAATTTGCGCTCAAATTTTTACCGAAGCACGTTCGTTTAGCTATTGGCTTACTAAGAAAGTTAGCGATGAAAGTCTTCATCAAATATACGAACTCATGAAATGGGGACCTACAGCCACTAATAGTTGCCCACTTCGTATACTTTTCATTAAAACCTCTGTCGAAAAAGAAAAGCTAATAACCTGTTTATCACCAAAAAACATTGAAAAAGTTAAAAATGCACCTGTTACTGCCATCCTTGCATACGATGAACAATTTTATGAACAAATACCGAAGCTTTTCCCACCAAATGCATCATCATATAAAGATACTTTTCTGCAAAATCAAGAATTAGCCAAGACAGTCGCTTTTCGTAATAGCTCCTTGCAAGGCGCCTATTTTATTATAGCTGCAAGGGCAATAGGTTTAGATTGTGGCCCTATGTCTGGCTTTGATAATCAAAAAGTAGATGATACTTTTTTTAAAGATAGCCACTGGAAATCGAATTTTCTCTGTAGTTTGGGTTATGGCGATAGAGAAAAACTTTATCCAAGACTTCCACGTTTAAATTTTTCAGAAGCCTGTAAAATACTTTAAAGGAAATCTATGTGCCGATTTATTGCTTATTTAGGTCAGGATATTTTATTAGATGATGTTTTGGTAAAACCATCTGATTCCTTAATAAAACAGAGTCTATCGGCTAAAGAATCCAAAGTTTTTACTAATGGCGATGGTTTTGGTATTGGCTGGTATACGCCACAAATTAGCTCAGAACCTGGTGCTTTTCATTCTGTTTTTCCTGCTTGGAATGATAGAAATTTATTACATTTAACAAGCAAACTCATGTCTCCTTGCTTTTTTGGCCATGTAAGAGCTGCGAGCACAGGGGTCGTTGATAATTATAATTGTCATCCTTTTATCCATAATAACTGGATGTTAATGCATAATGGAGAAATCAGTCATTTTTTAGATATTAAGCGTCATCTTTGTGATCTATTAGATGATGATCTTTATCATTGGATAAAAGGAAGTACTGATTCGGAACATTTATTCGCTTTATTTTTACAGTTAGCGAAAGGAAGAAAATGTAATAGTCTTATTGAGGTAGCGGAACTCTTATCACTTACTTTTCAAACAATTGATTCTTTATTAGAAAAATATACTAGAAAAAACGCGAGCTACTACAATATCTGTTTAACGGATGGAAAAAGAATCGTTGCCAGCCGCTACTGTACCAACAAAAATATTCAACCTGAGTCTTTACACTATCTAAAAGGTGATTATTTTTGGTCTAAAAAAGATTTTTTAAAAAACAAAGACGCTACTAATAAGCCTTGTGTTATCGTTTCTTCTGAAAAACTCACTGATTTTACTAAGGCCTGGCAAACGGTTCCAGCCAATCATTTTTTATTAGTAGAAGAAGACTATCAAATTCAAATAGAGCCTATATACCCGTAATCCTTCGAAAAACTAGCTTTTTGAACGATCACGGGTATAGACTATAATAATTAAAATTTATGACAGGGATAAGTCATGGCAAAAACAACAGCGGAGCAAATGGTTGAAATGCTAAAAAATGCAGGAGTCCAACGCATTTATGGCGTAACAGGTGATAGCTTAAATTTTTTAAATGATGCCATCCGTCGAGATGGCCACATTCAATGGATTCATGTTCGTCACGAAGAGGTAGGCGCTTTTGCCGCCATGGCTGAAGGAGCTTTAGGTGGTTTAGGTTGTTGCGCTGGTAGTTCAGGCCCAGGACACGTCCATCTTATCAATGGTTTATATGATGCACATCGTTGGGGTGCTCCTGTTTTAGCCCTAGCTTCAACCATCATTTCAAAAGATTATGGTAGCGAAAGTTTTCAATCGACTGATCTAGGGATGTTTGATGGTTGTAGCTATTATAATGAGGTTGCGGATACACCAAAACAACTACCTCGAATGTTACAACAAGCTATGCAACATGCCTGGCACAGTAAAGGTGTTGGCGTCTGTGCCTTTCCTGGTGATCTCATGATGCAAAAAGCCGATGAAGAAATTCCTCATGCCAATTTATATAAATCAGAACCAACTATTACCCCATCTCAAGCCGAATTAAAGGAATTGGCGGACTTAATCAATAATTCGGATAATATTGGTATTTATACAGGCTTAGGTGCTGCTAATGCTAGAGAAGAAGTTATCGAACTTGCAACGAGAATAAAAGCACCCATTGCCTTTACTCTAAAAGGAAAAATGGCATTTGAGCATGATAATCCTAATACTGTGGGTATGACTGGTTTATTAGGGTCTATATCTGGCCAAAAAGCTGTAACGAAAGGCAAATTATTATTAATGCTTGGTACTGATTTCCCTTGGCGTGAATTTTTAGATGGTGAAATTAAAATCGTTCAAATTGATACGAAACCTGAGCGGCTTGGTCGACGAGTAGCACTTCATTTAGGTTTAACAGGTAATATAGGTCCTACTATTGATAAACTTTTACCTTTAATTAATGAAAAACAAGACGATGCTTTTCTTAAAGAATGTTTACATGATTATAAAAAGGTAAAAAAAGTAGAAGAGAAACATGCTAAAGATTGCGGTGAACCCAATTTTATCAAACCCGAGTTTGTGGCAACTTTAATTAGTAAGCTAGCAGACGAAAATGCCATTTTTACAGCCGACACAGGAATGTGTACAGTCTGGGCTGCTCGATATATTAAAAGTACGGGTCAACGAAGCTTAATTGGCTCTTTCTCCCATGGCTCTATGGCTAATGCCATGCCGCAAGCTATCGGAGCCTCCTTCCATGCCAAGCAAAGACAGGTTGTGGCCCTTTGCGGGGATGGTGGCTTATCTATGCTTATGGGTGATTTAATGACTATTGCCCAATATCAATTACCTATCAAAATAGTGGTTTTTAATAATCGTTCTTTAGGCATGGTTGAACTTGAAATGCAGGTGGCAGGATTACCTGATTGGCAAACTAAAATGGTTAACCCTGATTTTGCTAAAGTAGCAGAAGCTTGTGGCATCAAAAGCTATGCTATTCATGACCCAGTTCATTTAGAAACAAACCTTAATGAAGCTTTTTCATATAATGGGCCTGTATTAATAGAAATCTTTACTAATCCTTACGTGCCTGTATTACCGCCTCATACCTCTTTAGGTGTTATCTCACGCTATATCGAATCGCAGGTAAAACTAGCGGCGAATGGGCGCATTAAAGAAGCATGGAAATCCATCAAAACATCTCTCAATTATTTCAAAGATATTTAATTTTAAATGAAAAGGCCCTTACCTTATTGTTAGGGCTTTTAGTTTGAAAACGAAACTCTCATTTAGTCTCAGGTATAATTATACAACATAGCTTACTGGCCAAAATAAATGTGCAGATAATGATTGTTATGGGAATTATGTTTACTTATAATCAATTTTTTTAAACTTATGGATAAAAAATGAAAACCACTGCCACCCTTTTATTAGGTCTTTGTATAAGCAATTTTGCACAAGCAAAAGCCCTAAGCTGTAATTACCGTGACTACTTTCGTTTAAGTTCAGATACAAAACCGGAGCTCTTTGTAACCAAGGGTAGTTATACTCCTGAAATATTTTTAGGCCTAGTAAGCCCCCGTAGTTTTGAAATTAGAGATGCTCGTTGCACAACCGGTTATGCACATATTACTTTAGTAGATAATAAGAATAACTGGTGTATTTTAGATATTAAAGACGGTCCTTATATGGTTCATCCTGATGTTCAAGCATCTTGCCAGGGCCTTGTCTATCGAGGCACAACCTATGATGGGTTTAGATCCTTTTCTTATACAATCTCGATTGGTTAATCTCAAGACACAAAACTTATTAGTCAATTAGCCCGGTGATGGTCGCAAGGCCTCACCTGGGTTCAATGCGCAGCCTCCAGGCGAAATAAAATTAGCGACAAGATTGAAGCAACACTTACTAAAATCATAAATAATTAACAATACTTGCCCCCTTAGGATACTCATGACCCAATTACCAGCATGCCCAAGTTGTAACTCAATCTATACCTATAGCGATGGCGCACTTTTCATTTGTTCTCAATGCGCTCATGAATGGGCTCCCCAAGAGGAACTTAAAACCGATAATGAAACTGGCCTTGTAAAAGATGCACATGGTACGCTGTTAAATGAAGGTGATACCATTACTGTGATTAAAGATTTAAAAATTAAAGGCTCTTCACAAGTGGTAAAAGTAGGTACCAAAGTGAGAAACATTCGATTGTTGCCAGGTGAAGACCACGACATTGATTGCAAAATTGATGGGATTGGTTCAATGAAACTTAAATCTGAATTTGTTAAAAAAGCTTAAGTTGATTTAGCCTGGGTGTAAGCTCGTGAAACTAGGGAGTGGTCTACAGACCTCCCCCCAAGCTACATAAATCATGTTTGGATGTATTTACTTATTTCCAACCGGTCATCTCTGCTATCGCATCACCTAAATCAGCAGGAGAGCGAACTGTTTTAACACCAGCGGCTTCTAGAGCTGCAAATTTTTCAGCCGCAGTTCCTTTACCACCAGAAATAATAGCACCTGCATGGCCCATGCGTTTGCCTGCTGGTGCAGTTACTCCTGCAATATAGGAAACAACTGGTTTTGATACGTTTGATTTAATAAATTCAGCAGCTTCTTCTTCAGCAGAACCACCAATTTCACCCACCATGATAATGGCCTCTGTTTGTGGATCTTTTTCAAATAAAGCTAAGGCATCAATGAAGCTAGTACCTGGAATAGGGTCACCACCAATACCAATACAAGTACTTTGGCCAAAACCTTTATCCGTTGTTTGTTTTACTGCTTCGTAAGTCAATGTACCTGAACGTGAAACGATTCCAACTTTACCGGGTAAATGAATAGAGCCAGGCATAATACCAATTTTACACTCACCAGGAGTAATAATACCGGGGCAGTTAGGGCCAATTAAACGGGCATTAGTATTTTTATCCAGATAATATTTCACATCTAACATGTCTAATACAGGCACACCTTCTGTAATACAAACAATCAGTTTAATTCCCGCATCAGCTGCTTCAATAATAGAATCTTTACAGAAAGGAGCCGGTACATAAATGACAGTTGCATCAGCACCTGTTTCTTCTACTGCTTCACGCACTGTGTTGAAAACAGGCAAATTAAGATGCTTTTGTCCGCCTTTGCCGGGAGTTACACCACCGACCATACGAGTACCATAGGCAATTGCCTGTTCAGAATGATAGGTTCCTTGTTTACCAGTAAATCCCTGGCAAATTACTTTGGTTTGTTTATTGACTAATACGCTCATTCTTACCTCTTTAAAATTTGTTGGCCAGCCTTAAGCTGGCACTGGGGGTTAATACCCAATCAATTATTTGACTTCCGCTACGATTTTCTTAGCAGCATCCGTTAAGCTACTAGCAGCAATTACATTAAGATCACTCTTATTAAGAATATCGGACCCTAATTGTGCATTGTTACCTTCAAGACGGACCACAACAGGTACTTTGACATCAACCTCTTTTACTGCAGCAAGAATTCCTTCGGCAATTAGATCGCAACGAACGATTCCGCCAAAAATATTGACTAAAATACCTTTTACATTGCTATCAGAAAGAATGATTTTTAAGGCTTCACTTACACGTTCTTTAGTCGCACCGCCGCCAACATCAAGAAAGTTAGCTGGCTCACCGCCATGAAGTTTAATTACATCCATAGTTGCCATTGCAAGACCAGCACCATTAACCATACAGCCAATCGAACCATCTAAAGGAATGTAATTTAATTCCCAATCAGTCGCTCTATTTTCACGTTCATCTTCTTGTGAAGTATCACGCATTTTTTTCAATTCAGGCTGTCTGTAAAGCGCATTGCCATCAATATTAACCTTACCATCCAAGCAAAGTAATTGGCCGTCTTTAGTTACAACTAAAGGATTGATTTCTAATAAGCTAAGATCACGCTCAACAAACATGTTGCCAAGAGAGACCATCAGCTTTGTAAACTGCTTAATTTGCTCGTCATTTAACTCTAATTTAAAGCCAATTTCACGAGCTTGGAAAGGCATGACGCCAAGAAGGGGGTCAACTTCTACTTTAAAAATTTTCTCAGGCGTTTCATGAGCTACTTTCTCAATTTCAACACCACCTTCAGTCGATGCCATAATGACTACACGTTGGCTTGCCCTATCAACTACAGCACCTAAATAAAGTTCGCGAGCGATGTCACAAGTTTCTTCAATTAAAAGTGTATTAACAGGTTGGCCTTTAGCATCCGTTTGGTAAGTAACAAGGCGTGTACCAAGAAGCGATTTAACTACATCAGCTAATTCTTCTTTAGTTGAAACAATCTTTACGCCACCCGCTTTACCTCGACCACCAGCATGAACTTGAGCTTTTACAACCCATTTTGCTGTTGATAATTGAGAAGCAGCATTTAAAGCTTGTTCAACATTTTCTGCAACATGACCATTAGGAACGGGTAAGCCATAACTTGCAAATAGTTGCTTAGCTTGATATTCATGTAAATTCATGGTTTCTACCTTTCAAAAAGTGAAGCCCTAATGCTAGGGCCTTTAATATTAAATATTTAGTAATAAACGAGCAGGATCTTCTAAAAGCTCTTTAACAGTAACTAAAAATTGGACTGATTCTTTACCATCAATCAAACGATGATCATAAGATAGGGCAATATACATCATAGGACGAATAACGATTTGTCCATTTTCAACAACAGGCCTATCTTCAATTTTGTGCATCCCTAAAATACCCGTTTGTGGCGGGTTAATAATAGGAGTGGCTAGTAAAGAACCAAATACGCCGCCATTAGTAATGGTAAAAGTACCGCCTTGCATTTCTTCGAGGCTTAACTTGCCCTGTCTTGCACGGGTAGCTGAATCATTAATCGCCTTTTCAATATCTGCCATAGACATTTGGTCAGCATCTCTAACAACTGGCACAACAAGGCCTCTATCAGTAGAAACTGCAATACCCACATCATAGAAACCGTGGTAAACGATGTCTTGCCCATCAATCGAGGCATTAACAGCAGGGAAACGCTTTAATGCTTCAACAACTGCTTTAGTAAAGAAAGACATAAAGCCAAGCTTAACACCATGTTTTTTCTCAAAGTTATCTTTATACTGCGCTCTTAAATCCATTACTGCTTTTAAGTTTACTTCATTAAAAGTAGTAAGAATTGCCG
>JAIUOG010000182.1 GCA_020161725.1 Pseudomonadota bacterium | reverse complement strand
GAATAGATGCAAGCAATAAACCATAAGCGCGTGCGGGTGACGATGGAATAACAACTCGCAAACCTGGAATATGCGCGAACAAGGCTTCTGTACTTTCTGAATGATGTTCAGGTGCTCTGATACCGCCACCAAAGGGAGCTCGAAAAACAATGGGGCAATGTAGACGGCCTCTTGTACGATTCCTCATTCGGGCGGCATGACAGACGATTTGGTTCATTGCAGGATATATAAAACCCATGAATTGAAATTCAGCGACTGGTTTTATTCCTTGCACTGACATACCAACAGCAAGACCTGCAATCATCGATTCAGCTAAGGGAGAATCGAAAACTCGTTCCTCACCAAACTTATCTTGTAAACCAACTGTGGCGCGAAAAACGCCACCATTTTTACCAACATCTTCACCAAAAATAACTACATCCTTATCATGTTCTAATTCATAGGCTAAGGCTTGGGTTACTGCCTCAATCAGGGTAATATCAGGCATTAGAGGCCTCCTCCATGGCAATTGCACGTTGCTCGATTAAATAATCGGGCAATTCAGCATAGTGATAATCAAAAATGGATGTAACAGGCTGAGGGGTACGATTTAAATATTCATCCACAGCAGTTTGAACTTCCTCGCTACAACTTTTTTGTAACTGGGCTTCTTGCTCTTCACTCCAAAGTTTTTGTGCCATTAAATATTCTTTAAGACGAGAAATAGGCTCTTTAGGTTTAGCTTCATCCACTTCCTTCGTTGGCTGATAGCGAGTTGCGTCATCAGCAGTGGTATGATCGCAAAGTCTGTATGTGACTGCTTCAATTAGGGTAGGGCCTTCGCCTCTTCTTGCTTTTTCAATCGCATTACCAATTACTTCGCGACAGGCTATAACATCATTGCCATCAATTTGTATTCCTTCAAAACCTGCTGCGATGGCTTTTTGTGCAATTGTTTCACTTGCAGTTTGTTTTGAAATAGGAACTGAAATAGCCCATTTATTATTGTTAACGATAAAGACAACAGGTAATTTCCAAGCGCCAGCAACGTTGATTGCTTCATAAAAATCACCTTCTGAAGTACCGCCTTCGCCAATTGATACAACAGCGACTCTTTTTTGGTTGCGGTATTTAAAGGCAAAAGCAACGCCTGAGGCATGGAGGCATTGAGAGGCAATAGGCACACAGATGGGAAGGTCCTCACTCTTATTAGCAAAGTCAGAACCGCGTTCATCACCACCCCAATAGGCTAAAATTTCAGACATTTTCACACCGCGCTGAAATTGAGCAGCATAATCTCTATAATAAGGGACTAGTACATCCTCTTTTTTCATAGCATGCCCTACGGCGGTAGATATCGCTTCTTGGCCATTAATCGGCGCGTAGGTGCCCATTTTACCAATTCGTTGTAAGGCAATGGCTTTTTTATCAAAAACTCTCGTTTTTACCATCCAATGATAAAGGGCTTTTAAGCTGTCTGAATCTTTAGCAAATTGGGGTAGGGGAGAAATTAGTTTGGCTTGTTCATCTAAAAACTGGATGAAGGGTATCGAAAATTGCGCAACAATGGTCACGACCTGCCTCCTTATTGGCTGAATTTAAATCCCTTTAGCGATTCAAAAGAATTGGACATAAGAATACTCACAATTTTTTCTAAAAAAAAGCTTTCTTTCTTAACTTTCAAGTTAAAATCGTCGTTTGGGTATTAAATGTAGCTTGAATGGAGGCTCTTCGAGCCGTAATCCGGGAGAAAAACCTGATTTCGCTTACCCACATTTTAAATTTAAATGGCTTTTTTCAAAACCCAGCATTTTGGAAGATAGGGGTATAGATTGTGCCTTTTCAAAAAAAGTCATACACTGAAATCAGATATATACTATAGGATGTGCCGTGATAAGTTATGATTTGATTGAGCTAGACTATAGCGATAATCTTTTTTTACAGTATCAAAAATTTCGTTATTTGCCGGGGTTTGTTCTTTTAGAAAGTACAGATAAAACGCAAGGTCGTTACGATATTTTATCGGCTTATCCATACAAACAATTGAAAGCCGATGCAGAAAATGTTGCTAATTTTCTGCAGGAATTTTCAACCATACTCAGTCGCCAGGATTTTAACTTAGACTTGCCTTTTCAGGGCGGTGCTATTGGTTATTTTTCTTATGATTTAGGTGCAAAGCTCCATGGACTAAGTTTTAAATCACAACCTAGTTTAGATCATATGCCTTTAGCCGAATTTGGCTTTTATGATTGGGCTATTATTAGTGATCATTTGAAAAAGAAAGTATTTCTTTTTTCTGCTAATAATCAATCAGATACAAGTCAAATAGTCAAAGAAATAAGGGTCTTATGGGACTCAGAAAACACAACTTTATTTAGTGCTAAATTAACTCATTCTTTTAGAGCCCTTGTTCACAAAGATGAATATCAAGCGTCTTTTGATGTTGTCCATCAAAGTCTTAGAGAAGGGCGAGCCTACCAAGTTAATTATACTCAATCCTTTAATGCTGCATATAAGGGGGATAGTTTTAGTTTTTACCAAAAAGTAAGAGAACAAAATCCTGTCCCTTTTTCCGCTTTT
>JAIUOG010000032.1 GCA_020161725.1 Pseudomonadota bacterium | reverse complement strand
AAAAACTCCGACTTAAAAGAAAGTTCTAATTCCTTTTCTAAATATTCAGGCCCACGTAGTTCGACTTCTTCATCGTTTAATTTTACGAGATAGAAAGAAAAACTTTCTGCCTCTGTTTTAACTTTTACAAGATGAGGAGCCGTGGGTTCAATAAGCATGTTAATCTCCATTACAGTGATTAGATTAAATAGCTAATCCTGAAAGGCAGCTGTCATTCTTTAAAAATAAAATCCCCTATTTGAGTATAGATTGATCTCGACCTTTCCATGTAAAAACTTAAATCATTAGAATAAAATTATTCCAATAACATTGATCTGTTTGATAAAAAAAACTACAATTTATTGGTTTGTACTTTAAAAGAGCAAAAAAATGCCCAAATATTTAGTTTTCAAGGAACTTCCTGATTGGGAAAGTATTAAATGGGAATATAACGAAAAAAACGATTTAGCCTCTTGGCTTCCTCCTAAAAAAATTGATGAAAAAACAGTGACGATGCTTGCTAACCTTCCATCGTTCGCAAAAATGAATAGTGAGGGTTACGTAATTATAGAAAATGCAAGTAAATATGGTGGCCAAATATTTGTTCCTCAAAGAATGCATAGGGCAAATACAAGATTGGAATTGCCTTTAAGTGCAAAAATTAAGCCTGCAGAGTCCTCATCTTCTGAGGCGCCTAAAGTGTTTCAAAGACTTTTTGAACATAAGAAAAAGCGTTCTAATTCAATTGGTTCTCAAACAACGTCTCCCTTTGCTGTTATGAAAGATGAGACTTCGTCTAATGGGTTTTCTTATCCGGCATCGCTATTATTAGATGCTTTAATTAACGAAAATTATAATGCGGGTTGTAGAGGGTCTACAGTTGCCTATAGAGAATTAAAAGATAAACAAAAAAAAGATGCGAAGATGGCAAGAACGCAAGTTATACAAGCCGAAGTTAGCTTGAAACATGCGTCGCTATTCCCTGAAATTAAACTTAAAGTAGCTATACTAGAGAGAATTGCCGAAATCTTAGCTTTGATTGATATTGAATATCAGGGATATAGTAAAGGAATTTCAAATAAAGCCCGTAAGGAAATTACAGACTATTTTTGTAGAGCTATAGTAAGCACTATGACTAGTGGGCAAATGCGTTTAAATGCCTGGGATAATTTGCTTATTTTAAATAATAGCGACAATGCATTAACAGATGAAGTTAAAGGATTTCAATCCATATTATTAGCCTCTAAATATCATGAGAAAATAATGCTACAAATCGGCCAACTTAGAGAAGAAGTTGAATTGATAGTTGAGCTTGAAAGTAGAAAAAATGAAATCTGGGAAAATAAGCAGTCAAATTTAGCTAAAAATTTTAAAACCTTAAATAGTTTTCTAAAAGAAGAAATATTTCTAAAGTTTAAGAAAAAACCTATAAAAGAGAATTTAGTAGATACATTCGTAAAAAAACTAAATGAACAACTAATTGATACTTTATCAAATGTTGAACTCTGTAAGTTATATCCGAATCTAATCTCTACGATTACTTCTTTTGATTCTAATTTATATATTGATATAAATTTCTTAGACAAAATTGCCTCAAGGGTAAAAGAGAAATTGGAGCTAACGGGGTTAACTGAAGAATCCTGCGATGAGCTGGTGGAGCAAATTAGCCCCAAAATATATAAAATTTTAAGGGAAAATTTGAATAAAAGTTTCAAAGAAGCTAATAAAAAATCATCTCCGAAGCTAGAGCCGAAATCGCCAAGGCATCGTGAACCAACAGCCTCTTCAAGTAATTCAGGTGATGTGCCGCCTTCACCAAGATTTAAATAGCGGAAGGAATTAAGAGTTCTTGATAATGCGCTTTTGATTGTATCAAGGTTATATGATGATAGGTTAAATCATGTAGCCTTGATGGAGCGAGGCGAAATCAAGGAATAGCTAAAGAATTAAAAGTCCCTTGACTACGCCTATGGCTGCATCAAGGCTACATTAAATAAAGCGCGTTTCTACTTTCCTAACTGTTCCATAATAGCCAGCAATGCATCTCGGCTATTATAGTTAATTACCAAAGTACCCTGACCTTCTTTGGATTCTTTTAATTTAATCTTGGTTTTAAGCTGCAAGGCTAACTGAGCTAATTTATCTTGTACGTCTGGGTTGGGTTTAAATTTAGCGGCTTCTTTTTTAGCAATTTTACCCTCTTTAACTCGGGCTACCAATTTTTCAGTTTCGCGAACGGAAAGATGTTTTGCCACAATAAGCTCTGCTACTTCAGGCTGTTGCTCTTCATCTAACATTAATAAGGCTCTGGCATGGCCCATATCCAAATCGCCATGCTCAACAAATTGTTTTACTTTGGCATGTAAGCCTAAGAGGCGAAGATAGTTTGAAACTGCTGTTCTTGATTTACCAAGTACATCGGCTACTTGTTGATGCGTTAATTGAAATTCATTACAAAGGCGATGCATGGCTCTTGCTTCATCCATCGCATTTAAATCTTCACGTTGAATATTTTCAATCAAAGCAATTGCCATAGCCGATTCATCATCAACCTGACGGATAACGACTGGAACTTCTTTTAAGCCTGCTAATTGGCTTGCCCGCCAACGTCTTTCACCCGCAATAATTTCATAAGACCCTTCTGCAATTTCACGAACGACTAAAGGCTGTATTAAGCCCTGTTGCTTAATCGATTCAGCCAATTCAGCAAGAGGTTGTTCTTCAATTTCGGTACGAGGTTGGTATTTACCTGGTTGTAGACAGTCAACTGATAGATTTAAGCGTTCTACAGGCTTATCTTCAGCTATTAAAGCTGTTGGGTTGCCGCTTAATAAAACGGATAAATTACGGCCAAGGCCGCCACGTTTTGCTGTCATATTTACCTCATATTAAGCTATGGCTTTTTGTTTATTTATAAATTCAGCTGCTAGCACAAGATAAGCTTTTGCACCGGCAGAGGACTTATCGTAATGAAGTGCGGGCAAGCCATGGCTTGGGGCCTCTGCTAAACGTACATTACGGGGAATGACGGTTCTATAAACTTTAGATCCAAAATGTTCGATTAATTGCTTAGAAACATCGGTTGCTAAACGACTACGCCCATCATACATGGTTCTTAAAACACCTTCCACTTGTATACGTGGATTAACAGAGGCTTTAATTTGCTCAATGGTTGATAAGAGCGCAGCTAGGCCTTCGAGTGCATAATATTCACATTGCATCGGAATTAAGACGGAATCTGCTGCAACCAAGGCATTGATAGTCAGTGTATTTAGGGCAGGCGGACAGTCGATTAAAATATAATCATAAGCTGAATGAATAGGTTGTAATGCTTTAAAAAGAAAGGTTTCCCGGTGATTTCTTTCCATGAGACTTACTTCTGCTACTGTTAGATCACCATTTGCTGGTAATAAATCAAAGCCAGCAGCGGTTGTAAGGGATGCCTGCTCTGCCAGGCAATCACGTAAAAGCACTTCATTCATCGAGTGCACAAGGCTATTTTTGTCTACACCAGAGCCCATAGTGGCATTGCCTTGAGGGTCTATGTCAATTAATAAGACTCTTTGCTGAGACGCAGCTAAGGAGGAGGCTAAATTAATAGAGGTTGTTGTTTTTCCAACGCCGCCTTTTTGGTTTGTAATAGCAATGACCTTGGCCATAATTATTCCTTCATTTTATTTTCAATAATGATACAACAACGTTCGCCATCAAGGCCGGGTACCTTATACTCTTCCACCTGATAAGGAAAAGAGAGGGAGTCTAATTCAGTTTCAGGATAGCGTCCCTTCATGGCAAGCCAAATACTATGCGAGCTGGCAAGATGTTTGGTCCAGTGAAGCATTTGTTTTACATCACTAAAGGCTCGACTTGTTAGAGTATCAAAATCAAGGGAAGGCTGGTAGTTCTCAGCACGGCTTTGTACCACTTCCACATTATTTAATTGCAAACGGCGTTTTACCTCATCTAAAAAGCGTGTTTTTTTACCATTGGAATCAAGTAAGGTAAATTTTAAATGGGGGTGGCTAATGGCTAAGGGAATACCTGGTAAGCCTGGGCCTGTGCCAATATCTAAAATAGAATTTCCACGTAACCAGGGGCTAATAGCAAGGCTATCTAGAATATGCCTAATGGCCATTTCAGATAAGTCACGAATGGCTGTTAGATTATAGGTCTTGTTCCATTTATCCAGTAGCTTTAAATAGTCCATTAACGGTTCTTTGCTATCAATAAAGCCTAGTTTTTCTAAGCCTTCACTAAAAAGGCTCTCATCTTGAAAAAGCGAACTCATACTTTTTCCTTTAATTTTTTAAGATGAACCAATAAAAGCGAAAGGGCTGCTGGTGTAACGCCTGAGATTCTGCCTGCCTGGGCAATGGTTAGCGGTTTAATATGATTTAACTTTTGTATCACCTCGGAAGATAAACCGACTACTTTATTATAATCGAGCCCATCAGGTAGTTTGGTATTTTCCTGTTTTTTAAGACGCTCAATATCTTGTAATTGGCGCTCAATATAGCCTTGATATTTCGATTTAATTTCAACCTGTTCAGCCACATCTAAGCTAATTTCGGGTAAATTAAGCTCAGTAACAGCAGCAAGGTCTTGATAACTAATTTCAGGGCGTTTTAATAAGTCAGCTGCTTTACAATCATGGACAAGGGCTGCATTTAGACTCGGTAAAAGTTCATTATGGGCTACCCTAACCCATGTGTCTTTTAATTTAGCTTCTGCTTGTTCAATGGCTTCTTTCTTTTCACAAAAGGCACGCCAACGATAGTCACCTACTAAACCTAATTCGCGGCCCTTTTCTGTGAGGCGTAAAAAGGCATTATCTTCACGTAAGAGTAGGCGGTATTCTGCGCGGGAGGTAAACATACGATAGGGTTCTTGTGTGCCGCAGCTAATTAGATCATCCACTAACACACCCATGTAAGCTTCATCACGCCTTGGACACCAAAGTTCCTTATCGCGAGTCTGTAAGGCTGCATTCATGCCGGCAATCAACCCTTGGGAGGCCGCTTCTTCGTAACCTGTGGTGCCATTAATTTGCCCTGCGAAGAAAAGATTGGAAAAAACCTTTGTCTGTAAGAAAGGCGTTAGGCCTCGAGGGTCGAAATAATCATATTCAATGGCATAGCCAGGGCGGGTAATATGTGCATTTTCAAAGCCTTTAATCGTTTTGACAAATTGTACCTGCACTTCAAAAGGGAGGCTTGTTGAAATACCATTAGGGTAAATTTCATGAGTGGTTAAACCTTCAGGTTCAACAAAAATCTGATGTGATAACTTATCAGCAAAGCGCACTACTTTATCTTCAATGGATGGGCAATAACGAGGCCCTACGCCTTCAATTACACCGGCATACATCGGTGATTGATGGAGATTGGCTTGGATTATCTCATGTGTTCTTTCAGTTGTGTGCGTGATGTAACAAGGCAGTTGTTCCGGGTGATCTGCTGTTGTGCCTAAATAAGAAAAGACGGGCACAGGAGTATCGCCTGGTTGTACGGTCATCTGGCTATAGTCAAGGCTTCGACCATCAATACGCGGCGGAGTCCCTGTTTTTAAACGACCTACAGGTAAATTTAATTCGCGTAAGCGCTCAGCTAAAGCTAAAGCTGGAGGGTCACCCGCTCTTCCGCCTGAATATTGTCCCATACCAACATGAATTTTACCCGCTAAGAAAGTGCCTACGGTTAGAACAATAGTCTTGGCTTTTAAAGTCAACCCCATTTGGGTTACTACGGCAGTAATTCTATCACCTTCGATGATGAGATCATCAACGGCTTGTTGAAATAAAGTCAGATTCGCTTGGGTTTGCAAAATTTCACGAATCGCTTGACGATAAAGCACTCTATCTGCTTGAGCACGGGTTGCTCGTACAGCAGGTCCCTTCGATGCATTTAAAATACGAAATTGAATACCCGCCTTATCAGCAGCAATAGCCATCGCCCCATCAAGCGCATCGATTTCTTTGACAAGATGCCCTTTGCCAATACCACCAATGGCAGGGTTACAAGACATTTGCCCTAAGAGATCCATGTTATGGGTTAATAGCAGCGTATCAGCACCCAATCTTGCTGATGCAAGGGCTGCTTCAGTGCCTGCATGGCCACCACCGATTACAATTACGTCATAGTGTTTTTCTAAATTCATATTGGAATTTTGTTGTGCAAGAAAATTGAGCAATTATACACTTTACTGGAGTAGCTGTCATCTGAGTTACATATTTTACTCAGAACGCTGTCACCCTTCAAAAAGCGTTGGTTTTTTGAAGGATTTTGTTTGCATTAGGCAGAATGCTTATTCCTAATTCTGTGCTGCTTAAAGGAGACCTTAGCGCAGCTCAGAATGGAAGAAAGCATTGTGCAATAGCAGAACTTTTTTTCGTCATGAAGATGAAGGTGTGGGGGCAGGTAAAGACCCATCTCCGTCTGGTTTTTGAGGGTGACCAAATAATGTACTTGAATTTGCTTTTGCCTTTTCCTTTTCCTCTTTATCATTTATCGCCAATAAGCATTGTTTAGCTTTAGGGTCTGTCAAAAGGGAAGGAGATTCGCTTGTTTCCACTAATTTGATAAATTCATTAAAATGAACACGATTAAAATCGAGCATTTTCTCTTTCTGTGGTTCTTGCCACTTCACGATGAGGTGAATTATTGCAAAGATAGCTAAGAATGCGCCTAATATGGGTAAGCCAATGTTTAAAGGAGTAAACATCAGTGCACTGAAAACGACGACTGGCAACATAATGTCAAACAGCATCTTTTTGGCAATTTTCAATTTTTGTAGAGATACAGATTCTTGTTGAAGATAGGAATCGACGACTAAACTTTTAAGTTCTAGATAAAGTCCTTGCTGTTCGTCAATTAAAAGTTTTTTATCTGGATCATCATTAGGTTTATTCTTATATTGCTCCAATTCATCCGTTTTTTCTTTCAATTTTTTTAAGGTGCTTTCCCATAAACTTTCAATACTTTGGTGATTATCCTTAAATTTGGCGTAGTCTAAATAACTTTCATAGGCTGAATTTGCTACTGTTACAATAAAGCAAAGGGCTGCGCCAACTAAGGCAATACTTAACGAGATAGCTAAGGCAATTTGTGCCGGTGGAATAAAAAAGCAGGCGACTAAACCAAAGGCAACTAAAAGACCCACGGCGTACAAAATATCTTTGGTAAAACCTTGATATTCATATTTCCACTCGTAGTTCTTTTTATTAATCATCCTTTGTAAGTTTTGAGCCTTATATTCCCGCTCCGTTTGAGACATAGCAATTATCCTATCCAAGAGCTCAGCCTTTCTTTTTGTTGCTTCTAATTCGGCAAATTTAAATCGCAATGATTTTCTCTGGGAGCTACTAAGATTTTCATCGTTTTGCTTTGCCGATAATTTATCTATATCAGCTTGTAAAGTCTTTAACGTATCAGCTAAGCTCTCATTTTCCGCATTTAAAAAGCTATCTGCTTTTTCATATAAATCTCTTTCCTCTTCCCAGGCTCCGATAGTGGCATTATGTTTTGTTTCTGCCTCTTTATATTTCCAATAGGTCAAGCAGACATCCATTAATAGTAAAAGTGCTGTCGCAACATTACCAAAGTAGCCTAAAACGCCACTACCGGTTAATACAAAAAAGCAAAGCAGGTTAGCGGTTGCCCAGATTAAATCATTTAATATGCGGAATTTACGCTCGTTCCATTGGGTAAGAAAACGTTCTTTTAAGGGTATTTTTTCCTCTTCAGCTGATTTCCACCAGAGGGCATTAGTTGTATGTTTCATCAAGGCAAAGAGCTCTAGGCCGCCACGGAAATAATAGAGTACCCAGCTCATATAGCCTGTAATCGGTGAAAGTGTGTCTAAACTCGCTGTGGTTTGTGTCTTATTAAATAAGGAGGTAGGCCAAAGCTCAAGAATCGCTCTTAATAGGCCGCCCTCCCATACCCATTCTAAGCGTAAGCCGTTAACATCGGACATCCACTCTTTAAGCGTTTTGGTAGTCGAACCCAAAAAAAGATCATGAAGGGCTTGAACAAAAATTTTAGCTAGAAAAAGACCTGATAATTTGAGGTATTTTTCGGTCCAAGTTTCTTCAATTGCCAATTGATATTTAAAGGATTCGTAAGCTGTGTTTTCTTTATTAAGCAAAAGATTTAATTGTTCTAGTAATTTAGAGCAGAGATTAAGATTTTCTCGATGTTTATTTAAAACATATTGCCTTGTTTCAGCAAGATCGAGTGTGTATTGAGCATACAAAAGGTAAAAAAGATAAAGAAGCTCTTCTCTTTTCTTTGATTGCTGCTCTTTAGTTAAAAAAACAAAACCGGCAATATTTGAATCTAAAAGATGAATATTCGTTTCTAATAAAGAGGCAACCTGGGCACGATTATTGGCAATAAATTCTATATTTAATAAGAATTGCTCCTCATTAGATAGAGTCACTTTATTAGGAGTAGTTTCAGTGGTCTCTTTGGTTTTTGAGTCTTGACCTTCGATTGCTTCTTCCGCTTTAGTCTCTTTAGCTGTAGCTGGTTCTTCTTTTTCAGGTTTTTGCAGAGAGGTTTGATGCGCTGTTTTAAGTTTTAATTTAAATGCTTCATACAAATCAAGCATGGGATCAAGATAAATCTCTTGACCATTATCTGAATATTTTTCTTTGTGATAAGAAGTAGGTATAACAGTTGTGGGTATAACAACCTTTGTATTCGCCATTTAATACCCCCCTCTTAATATCGCTTTGATAATCTTTTATAATTCAGTTTGACCTTTTTTATAACATAGCACAGTTTGTAAGGACAAGCATAAAAAGCTTGATTTACATTATTGCAACTATACTTAACTTTTTTTGAACAAGATTTCAGGATTTGAAAAATAATTAAGAAACGTTTGTTGAAAATTAGAAGAGGATGTTAAAAAAGAAGTATGGTTTTGCAAACATAAAGCTATTCTTTACAATAATGTTACAATGTGCTGAGCATTTTTAATTCACATTAGTGTTTTTTTTTGTTAATATCTGCCTCGATTTTTAACTTAATTGATTTAATCTATAAGGAGTCAAAATGGCAAGTCAACGCTTTGAGAATTATGGTAGTCCGAGAGAAATTAGTACTCCCCAAAAACTTTGGAATGCAATTAAAAACTGGTTTACTAACCCTGAGCAAGAATATGGTTTTCAAAAATTCAGAAAATCATATTGGTTCGGAATTTCTGTTGCAATTCTTGCTACTTTAGCTTTTGCTGCAACAATGGCATTAGTTGTTTTATTTCCACCTGTAGCTGCTGTTTTTGCGGGTATTTTTGCTAATGTTGGTTTAGGTGCTGTTGCAGGTCTTGCTCCAGTTGCTTTCGCGGCTGTAGCTGCTGCTGCTGTAGCTGCTGCTACTGTTTTAGCAGGTACTGTTTTTGGTTTATTCCAAAAGTTATATAATTTAATTAACGTTAAAGTTTTTGGTAATGCGCCTTCTGAAAAAGAAGCTTTAAATGATGCTAAAGAAAGGATTAGCAATTTAGAAAATCAAATCACGGTACTTGAAGAAGCTAGAGTTCTAGCTGACAAAATAGATGAGTTTTCTCAGTCTTATGGTTCTGTATTCAAACGGCAAGCCGACAACTCAGCTCATAGTTCTGATGAGGACGAGGATAACGACCTGGGCACGGGGCCGGCCGTATAATCTTCCATTTTCCCTCCAAAACGCGGCCTAAGCCGCGTTTTTTATTTCCAATACCTTACACATCCTTTCAAAAAAATTAAGCATTTCTTCTTTGCTTGCAGTATAATGGCTGCTTTTTATTAATGAGCAAATGCGATGATAAAGCCGCGTAAAATGCTGGTTACCTCTGCTCTTCCTTATGCTAATGGTAATTTACATTTAGGTCACTTAGTTGAACATATCCAAACCGATATTTGGGTGCGTTGCCAAAAGATGCTTGGGCATTTTTGTATTAGTGTTTGTGGCGATGATGCACATGGTACGCCTATTATGTTAAAGGCAGATGCCTTAGGTATCAGCCCTGAAGCCTTGACTGATAAGATGAAGCAAAGCCATGAGGCTGATTTTAAGGCCTTTGCTATTCATTATGATAGTTATCATAGTACTCATTCCGAAGAAAATAAGGCCTTAGCCAGTCTAATTTATGAAAAATTAGTAGATAAAGGCGCTATTGTTCAGAAAACAATTAGACAAGCCTTTGATCCAGTGAAGCAAATGTTTTTGCCCGATAGATTTATTAAAGGCACCTGTCCTAAATGCAAAACGACAGATCAATATGGGGATAACTGCGAAGCTTGCGGTGCTACTTATTCACCAACGGATTTAATTGACCCTGTTTCTGCCCTATCAGGGGCAAAGCCTATTGAAAAAGAATCCTTACATTATTTTTTTGATTTACCTAGCTTTGAATCCTTTCTTAAAGAATGGACTTATCAGCATCTACAAGCTGAAGTGGCCAACAAATTAGCTGAATGGTTTGCTGCTGGTTTAAAGCTTTGGGATATTTCTAGAGATGCACCCTATTTTGGCTTTAAGATTCCCCATACTGAAGATAAGTATTTCTATGTTTGGTTAGATGCACCTATTGGTTATATGGCAAGTTTTAAAAAATATGCCAATGAACAGGGTTTAGACTTTGATGAATTTTGGCAAAAGGATAGTACAACGGAGCTTTATCATTTTGTTGGTAAAGATATTGTTTATTTCCATGCCTTATTCTGGCCAGCCGTATTAAAAGCCTCTGATCATCGTTTACCTACGGCTGTATTTACGCATGGTTTTTTAACTGTGAATGGCCAAAAGATGTCAAAATCAAGAGGAACCTTTATTGAGGCAAAAACCTATTTAGCGCATTTAGAGCCAGAAGATTTGCGTTATTATTTTGCCGCTAAATTAACCAATAAAATTGATGATATTGATCTTAATTTTGATGATTTTATTAGTCGAGTCAATGCAGATTTGGTTGGAAAGGTTGTTAATATTGCTAGTCGTTGCAGCGGTTTTATTCATAAATCCTTCGCTAATAAATTAGCGAAGGATTTATCAGAGCCTGCTTTATATCAAAGCCTTTTAGCTGTAAAAGACGAGATTATTGAGGCCTATATTAATAGAGATTATGCTCGCGCTATTAGGCAAATAATGGAATTGGCGGATAAGGTTAATCAATATATTGATGCTGAAAAGCCTTGGGTTTTAGCTAAAAATGAAGCAGACCTTGCTAAAGTGCAAGATATTTGTACCATGGGGATTAACCTATTTAAAATTTTAATCGCTTATTTAAAGCCAGTTTTACCGCAAATGGCAGAAAAGGTTGAAGCCTTTTTAAAGATTGAGCCTTTAACTTTTAGCAATATGGATAAACCGCTATTAGACAGAGAAATAGGGCTATTTAAGCCTTTAATGCAACGAATTGAGCGTGAAAAAGTAGATGCGCTCTTGCTTGCTACGAAAGAAGCGCTAAAACCTACTGAACCTAAAAAAGAGGAAAAACCCAAATTGTCTACCGATAAAATATCTATTGATGACTTTACTAAAGTCGATTTACGAATAGCTCGTATTGCTCATGCTGAAGCAGTAGAAGGGGCTGATAAATTACTTCGTTTAGAGCTTGAGTTAGACGATGAAAAAAGACAGGTTTTTGCTGGCATTAAATCAGCATACAGCCCAGAAGAGTTGATTGGCCGTTTAACGGTTATGGTTGCTAATTTAGAGCCTCGTCAAATGCGCTTTGGTTTATCTGAAGGCATGGTGCTTGCCGCTGGTGATGGTAAGGGTATATTCCTTCTACAACCAGATTCAGGCGCTAAACCGGGAATGAAGGTTAAGTAATGATTTCTGTAAAATCAATTGATGCCTTATTACCGCAAACCCAATGTGGTGAATGCGGTTACCCTGGCTGTTTACCTTATGCGGAAGCTTTAGCACAGGGAAAAGCGGCTATTAACCTTTGCCCACCTGGTGGGCCAAAGGTTGTCAATGAGTTAGCTCAATTATTAAATTTAGAGGCTAAGCCTTATCTTGCAAAGGCCGAAGAAAATTTACGTAAGCCTGCTTTGGCTTTAATTCGTGAGCCTGAATGCATAGGCTGTACTAAATGCATCCAGGCCTGCCCTGTTGATGCCATTATTGGTTCTGCTAAAAGAATGCATGTCATCTTGAGTACGGAATGTACTGGCTGCGGTCTTTGCGTACCTGCTTGCCCTGTTGATTGCATTGATATGCATGCAGCAGAGGGGCTGGTTTATGACAAGGATTTAGCAAGGAAAAGGTTTAATGCGAAAAAGGCAAGAGCCTTTAGGTTGGAGCAAGATAGACAAGAGCTTTATCGTCAAAAAGCAAGTTCGCTGAAAACTGAAGATAGCGATACAGCGCTTAAAGCAAAGCAAGATTATATTAAGGCTGCAATGGCAAGGGTGGCAGCAAAGAAAGTAGAACCTAAAATGTAGCCTGGATGGAGGCTCTTCGATCCGCAATCCTTGAGTACGCCTTCCCGGATTACGCTACGTTCCATCCAGGCTACATTTTAGATGTTTTTTTTCAAAATATAGGTTAATTAAGTATAAAAAATTCTTATGAATAAAGAAAAATGTCGACTCATTTTTGAGCGTTTTCGTGAACAAGACCCGCATCCAACTACTGAATTAAACTATAATTCACCCTTTGAATTATTAATTGCTGTGATTTTATCGGCGCAGGCGACGGATGTAAGTGTAAACAAAGCGACGGAAAAGCTTTATGCGGTTGCTAATACACCAGAGGCGATATTGGCGCTTGGCGAAGATGAGTTGAAAATCTATATCAAAACGATAGGTCTTTATAATGCTAAGGCTGCCAATATCATAGAAACTTGTAACTTACTTATCACCCATTTTGCATCGGAAGTACCTAGAAATAGAAAGGATTTAGAATCATTGCCGGGGGTCGGTAGAAAAACAGCAAATGTTGTTTTAAACACCGTTTTTGATGAGCCGACTATTGCGGTAGATACTCATATCTTTAGAGTAGCTAATCGCACAGGTTTAGCAAGGGAAAAAACACCTTTAAAAGTGGAGTTAAAGCTTCTAAAGATCATTGAAAAACCCTTTTTAAAAGATGCTCATCATTGGTTAGTTTTACATGGTCGTTATGTTTGTATAGCGAGGAAGCCACATTGTAAAACTTGCCTTATTAATGATCTTTGTGAGTTTAAGGATAAGAATCTTTAGTTTAGTTTGCAGCGAGTGAGCAGGATTTTCTTGAATGCACAGTGAAAGATTGCGGGAGTTCGAACCTTGCATTCAAGAAGATTCTTAGCATAGCTCAGAATGACACAGAAGAATGACAGTGGGCATTTTAACCATTAACAATGACGCCTCCATTAGGATGTAAAACTTGTCAGGTTCTATGAATGATACTTAAATCTAATCTATTTTTTTCTTTTTTTAGTCTCCAATTCTTTTAAGATTAGCGGTAAAAACTCCAAGATAAAAACGAGCTTATTAGATGAGGTGAGTTTAGAAATAAATTTATTTTTTGAGCCTAAAAATCGACCTAAGAGCCATTGGAAAAATTTTAAGCGAAAATAATTTAATACAAATTTGTAAAGCATCTATATCTCCTAATTATTCGCTTAAGTATAGCCTAAAGCTAGTTTTCTTTGGGTTCAGGTTTTTTTATTGGCTCAGGTTCAGGTGTATTATCTTGACCTGGTTCTGGTTGCTGACTTGGTTCAGGTTCGATATGTATATCCTCTTTAGGTTCGTAAGAATCAGGTAATCGAGGATCTTCTTCTGGTGTTTTATTCATTTTTAAATCCTTTTATATCTTATATAGCCTTGATGAAGCGAAGCACAATCAGGGTTTAAACTAACCTTTCCCTTGGTTACGTTTCACTGCACCAAGGCTACATTAAAATTTGCCCTCGCAAACAACTTGATCTAGTTCTTGCTTCGCTCTTAATGACCCACTCCAGTATCAACAGGCATAGTTGAAACAGAGCCTGGGTTACTATCTGTTCCGGTCTGAATACCATTATCTGGCTGAGTTGCCGGATTTTGTATTGCATCATTTGGTGTTGGTGCATTTAAGCCAGGATCAGTTGTTGTATCTGGAGTAACGCCCGTATTTGGATCGTTGCCTGGATTAGCATCGGTACCTGTGCCTGGATTTGATGTGCCTACATTGGAATCGGTTGTGGGGCCTTGATTCAGGTTCATGCCGCCGTCAGAACCGGTATTAGGATTAGTTCCCATGCCTGGCCCGCCTGTAGTACCTACGCCAGTTGTTGCTGAGGCAGTTGAGGCAACCAAAATAGCTAAAGTTGCTATGGTTGGTAATAGTTTTTTCATTTAACTCTCCTTTAAAAGTATTCTGCCCGAAGGCAGAAAGGGACTAACTAGTGATGTCTTGCATAATATTGGTTAACAGTTTGAGTCCAATAAGGAGAGGACATTTCGGGCCAATGGTCTTTATCAAAGCCAGGTGATTTTTCTAATTTGTCTTTAGCTACATTGATAATAAATTTACCCTGTGGTTGATTGTAGCTAAACATATGCCAGGGAAGTGCGAATAGCTTATTACCCATACCTAAAAAACCACCAAAGGAAAGAACAACATAGGCAACTTGGCCATTGATTTTATCTAGCATGAGTTCTTTGATTTCGCCGAGATTTTCACCCTGTTGATTGGCAACTTCAACACCGATTACGTCTTCTGCTCTAACGATTTCCGTATTCATTTTCTATCTCCTTTTATCATAATAAGTGGTAAAAAGAGTTCGAATCATTATTTTTTTGCTGACCTAGTTTTAGGCATTCTTGTTTACCACTGTATTATTCAACATAGACTAAGAGATTAAATAGGGCAAATGGCTTTGATTTAACTTTTTGAATCTAAGAAAGATATTTTTTATTGGTTCTTTGATTTTTTTTGTTTTAGCCATTGGGCTAATTTTTTTCTTTTGATGAGTGAATTAATTCAGGATAAATATAATTTTTAAACATATTGCCGGTATATATTTCAATCATTTTAGTGACTTCGCCGATAATTGATGTTAAATTTTTTTCTCTTTTTTTAACTTATGGCAAATAGTTTTGGTTTTTGAAGCATTAGGAGCTATATCGCAGATATTCTTTATTTCTTTTATTTCAGGGTGGTCTTTGCCTTTATTAATCCTTTTTTTCATAGCGTTAACCTCTGTTTTTCTTTAATTAATTGATTCCCTTTTCAAGATCGGCACAGGCATGAAATTCCTTCCACTCGAAATCGATATAATCTTCGATTAGTTTCGTTAGGTCTCGTTTGGCACTGGCAAAACTGGTATTTTCGGTATGGAATTTTTGGCCTACACCCTTTTGTTTGTATCGACTAATACAACCATCGGCTAGATATAAGGGGGAAGTACTGTTAACTGGTTTAATCTCATATCTAATTTGAAATCCTTTATACTGATATTCCGACATAGTTTAAGTTATCCTTCTTTGGCAATTATTTTAAGTTTAGTTCAGATTATTTGTTTATGCGAAATTAGATTGAGCTAATTAAAATAACTTTTTATGTTCAAAATAAAAGAGCATGCTAATCGCCACAATAAGCATGACTAAAAGCACAATAGGATAGGAATAGTGCCAATTAAGTTCGGGTTTGTTTTTAGGCCACAAATATCTTGTTTTGATTCTAAAAATCGGGCTGCTTTTTTATAAGAATAGGGCTCAATAGTTTGTTTGCCAGTTTTATTATAACGGTGCAAATTAATTTGGGTGTTTTGTGCGAGTTTAATCGTTAGCGATTCATGAGCAACAGAGTCGATGTTTTCTTTAGGCATGTCCATATCCTTTCAATGCTTAGATTTATCAGGTATAAATTAATGCAATTTAATCAAAAATCAATCCTTTGCTTTCTTATGATAAATGATACAATAAAGAGCTTTGTTTTCTATCTAATCTCTAGTTTTAGTTTAGATTTAAGGATTCATTATTTCCAAGGAGGTTGCAAATTTTATTGTTTGATTGAAATAAGTCATAAGTGATATATTGTTAATCAGAAACAATAAGATTCGCAAAAAGAAGAATGATTTTATTTTCAAAGCTTTTTCCCAAACCTAGTTATTTATCGCTCAGTGTTGCGATGTTAGTCTGTCTTATTTTATTGCTCTGCCTATCTTTAAAAATTGTGGTTGTGCAGGGAGTTATTTTCACAGCTAGCTCAGTATTCATTGCGATTACGGCTGCTTGTTATTTTACTGTGCTTCGAAAATGCAATTTTACTGAACAGCGCCATTTATTGAACCAATCGCTATTGGCGCTTTATCTCTTTTCTATAGGCCTCTACTTTTTAATGAGTGTATCTACAATTGAAACGAGTCATGAAAACTCGGCTTATCAAATTGTTTTTGAAGGGATTGCACGAAAGTTTTTTGCAGCAGCTATTAGCTTTGCTTTAAGCTTTTATCTACCCCATATTCTTTTTTGTAACCCTAGAGGAAATTCTCCCTTAAGTTATATGAAATGCTTAACCTTAAGTCTTTTGGGCGGTTTTAGCTTTTTTAGCTTAGATTACTTTTTTCTCTTTTATACTATGGAATTGCCGGAATTTTATGGTATTTATTTTGATTCATTGCTCGCTTTTATTTTTATCTATTTATTAGCAAGAATTTGTTATCATAGTCTTTCTTATATAAAGGGGTTTGATAGATTTTTAAGTTCTAGTGAGCCAGACAAGATTTATTTAACCAATCCTTTTTATCAATATTTAGTTATTTTTTCGGTCATTATTCTTTTAATTTGTTTAAGCTGTGAATACCGTTTAATTTCCATATCAAATGGTTGGCTTTTTGCAACGAGCGGTCTTTTATTTCCTTTAGCGATGTTTGCTTCAAACTTAATTAGTGAATTATATGGCTATCGCGCAAACCTCCGTTTAGCAGCTATTTTGATTATTAGCCAAATATGTTTTGATTTATTTTTAATTAAAATCGTGTCTTTGCCAACACCGCAATCGATGGATTTTAGCTCTCTACATTATTCTTCTGTGGTAATGCGTTTGCCCGCGGGGGCTTTGGCCTTATTTGTGACCTTTGTTGGTAACGCGATTCTTTTAGAAAATTTAAAATACACAAGACTTGGAATAAAACAGGGGCTTCGTATTATTATTGCTAATTTCTTTTCAACTTCAGTCCTTTGTCTCGTTAATTATTCTCTCCTTTATGGCGGAGTTTACCCCCATCAACAAATTTCTAGTTTAGCTTTTAATACTTGGTTTTATAAATTTAGTTTTATTTTAGCAGCCCTACCCTTAACGCTTTGGATATATCATTTTTTAAAAAAGAATTCGTCTTTCCAATTTGTTTCTCCTATTACAAGTCAGAGGTAATCTTAATTATTGGAAGAAAGAAAATATTGGTGTGGTAATTGTCAGAAATTGTTCTTAGAGCGAAAGAGGCTATTTTTTAGTTAAGTTCATGGCGCAATTTGGTAGCGCCTTCGCAAAGAGGTTGATGACCATAGGGCGCCGAGTACTCCTGACATATTTTTACCCAGCTTATCTGCCATTTAAACTCACTGTGATTCAAATTTATGTCATTCCCGCGCAGGCGGGAATCCATTTATCAAACAAAGTGAGGTGTCACTTTAAGAAATAGATTCCCGCCTGCGCGGGAATGACAAAAAATTGAATCAAAAGGTTTAATATTGCTCGTTTAAATAATTAAATATCAGGATTCCCCTGCGTAGGGCGGGAGAGGGGGAGTTGAGCTTTACCAGGTCACAAGTCTTTGGTTGACCCCGAGGCCAGCCTAGAACCTCAATTAGCTACTAGTTCTGGCGCAGCCGTTGGCTCAACAAGTGGTTCTGGTGTAATTGTAAAACCACCTTTTCTCCATAAAGGGGCTGTACTCGGCTCGGTTTCTGTTTCTGTATTTTGAGGTTGTTCAACTTGTTGTTGAGCTAACCAGGCATAGCTAGACTGCATCGCTTTAGCAGGTTCTCTAAAAAAGAGCTCATCTTGCTCAATTCGACTTAATTGTTGAGTGGAAGGTTCCTGTAAAGTAGGGCCATAAATAAAACTTAATACTCTTAATTTAAATACAAGCCAAAAAGCTTGTAGTGAATTTTTTAATTCTTTATAACCATTAGCGGCTGGATTTTCTCTTGCCTGTTGGTATTGCAAAGGTGAGAGCATCGTGATTTTACTAATGTCTGAACGATAATAAATCTTGTTATCTTGACCTAAAACAATTAAAGGTGAAGGCTGTCTTACTCGGAAATCGATATCGGGTAAATATTTAAGACCGGCAAAATCTTTTTGATGAGGTATTGCGCCCCCATCCAAAACAGAATCTAGGTCAGCAATGGATGCATGCATCCCGTCAATACAAGCATCCTGCATTTTTTTGTTTTTTTCGCTGCTAAAAGAGCTATCACCATAGGCCATGATGTTGCTAAATTCGTTGGAGCGAATTACTTTTGTGCGTACTCCATTAAAGTTTAGTTCGTCGTGCAAACTATTAACAAGCAATCCTCCCCAAACGCCAAACAAATGGGGTAGTTTAGTGCGAAGCATGCCCACCATAGACATATGCCCAGAGGCAAAATGATCAGTAAAATAATGATAAGCTGAAATTTCAATCGATAAAGCTAAAGCATGATAACGGTGGGCTATATCCTCTAAGCTAATACCTGGATTTTTTGCTCTTTCAGCTTCTAGGCGAGCGGCAAAGGTTTTATCTGTGAATTTAAAATTTTTATCTTTGGCATATTGTTTTATTTCGTAGGCATATTGAGCCATAAGTAGTGCTTGTGCATGTGCAATAACATAGACTCGCGATGCCCAGGGAGTAAAATGAGTTTGGTTTCTATCTAACATCTTCCCGTAATTATCGACATCCCAATAGAACGTGAATTGTTGAGCATAAAAATTTAATGTTTCAGAAAAAGGAATGTATTTTTTATCGTTTATTTTATAAATATTATTGATTAATTTTCGGCTAACTTTGGGCGAAGCAAATTTATTATATGCTGCCATAAGAGCAATTCTTTCAGAGCCTTCTATATCTAAATTATCTAAACTTTCTGCAATTTCAGAGACTCTTTGTGCATCAAGAACATAATCTGGATCTAAATTCAGGTATTCATGTAAATGCAAATGCATCCACCAATCTGCTTTAGTAAAATAATCTCCCATCATAGCGACAGCTTCACCTGCAGATACCTCAAGCATCGGAGCAGGAATTTCAACCCCAGGTTTTAGGCGTTGCAATTTAAAATATAACACGCCGTTTTCATCTACTCGAAGATAGGGGTTATTTTGAAGGTTGGTATAACGAATTGCATTACCTAGCTTGGTATGTTCAGTAGTATCCATGAAAGTCCTTCTATAAATAAGATAGGGAGGACTAAACATTAGCAATAAATATACCGTTATCTTTCAAAAAGCTATTTTTAGTCTCTTGCTTTTTCCATCCTTAGCCTTTTTAAAGATAAAGGGTATATGCCTTTTACAGGTTAACTTATTGATAACAATAAATTAATTTTATTTGATTGTTCTTCTGAATTTATAGTATAATTGGGTGGCTTATTTTCTATCTTGTAGATTATAAGACTTTGTTTAATTTAATTTGGAAAGTATACATGTCTGTAAAAGAAACAGGCCACGTTAAGTGGTTTAATGATGATAAAGGTTATGGTTTTATTAGCCGCGATAATGGTCAAGATGATGTGTTCGTGCATTTTCGTTCCATTAACAGCCCTGACTCAGGTAGAAAAACCTTAAAAGAAGGCCAGCGCGTTGAATTTTTAGTGACAAAAGGCCAAAAAGGTCTACAAGCTGAAGATGTAGTGAGCCTCTAATTTCATTTCTCTTATTTTCCCTACAAGAGCTTAAAGGTTTAGGTGGGGAAAATTTCCTTATTAGTAATGATTTTATTTTTTAATCTTGGTCTTGCGCATTAGGCTAACTTCATCTAATGTAGGGAAATCCTTTTAAAAAACTTAACTCCATGTTAATTCGACTTTTCTCTATTTTATTTGTTTTATCTTCTCTTTCAGGCTGCGCCCATTTTTCCAAACATAGTACTCATAAGAAAAATTCGCATGGAAACGTTAAACCAGGCTTAGTCTCAAGTTTACCCCCTCAACCCGTGGTACAAAATAGAGTACAGGGTTCTTTTAGCCAGATTAAAGCAAAGGGTAATTTTAATATTAGTTTACATACGGGCTATAAAAAGCCTGTTGTTATTTTACGAGGTGATGCAAGAGATTTGGCACAACTTCATACCTACGTGAAAGATAATAGTCTCATGATAGAGCTTGGTAAGGGTTTTCCTCGTTATGGGGCTCTAGCTGCTGAAATTCGCAGCCACCACCTAAACCAGTTTAGTTTCAAAGGTAAAGGTAATATTAATGGTTCAAGAATTCATTCTGGCTTTTTAGAGCTAGATATCGACAATTCAGAACAAACTAATTTAAGTGGCTCCATTAATCTACATAAATTAGTGGCTAGAGGTGGGGGGGTAATTAAAATCTCTGGTATTTACAGCCAATATGCTGAGCTTATTATTCAAGATAACACGCGAGTTGAGCTTGCGGGTAAGATGAGTTTATCTAAACTTAATCTTGAAAATGGGTCTTTGAGTCTCTATTGGTTAAAGGCGGATTTCTTAAGTATTTGCGCCAAAAATAATAGTTTTATTCAACTAGCTGGTATCGTCAACAAACTTGATGTTGAATTAATGGGCAATGCACGTTTCAATGGCCGTTATTTACGAGCGGAGCGCGCCTTTGTAAAAACACATGATAGATCAGTTGCAGAAATGTCGGCAGTTAAACATCAGCATACCTTAGCAACAGATGCATCCGATATTTATTTTTATAACATACCTAATACAAAGGCCGATTTTATGGCTCATGCAGGTTCAGTACTTGATATGCGTATTTGGGGCACTAATCCCTTGGAAGAATATACCCGTTTTAATAAATAAACCTCAACGAGTTGGAGTTGAGGCCTAAGTAAAGTTTAGAACTGTTTATTTATGCAATCTAAAATTAAGCTTAGATTGCTATCTAAGGGCAGAACATGAGCCGATTCTTTTAGCCAATGAATTTCCACATTCGCTTGATTTTCAAAGCGCTTCGCTACTTTTTCTGGCGCGATAACCTTGTCGTGACAGCCTAAGAATAGATCCGTAGGGCAAGTAGGAAGTACGAGTTGAAATTGCTTAATTAGGGTCAATATTTGAATAATTGCCGATATAGGAAGTTGTCTATAAGCAATTTCACAATGCTGATTTCCATATAAGTTCCCAGCTGCACTTCGAATACATTGAAAACCAAGCCAATTCAAAAGCCTTGCTAAAGTTAGAGTGCGTTTTAAAGCAAGTTTTAAATCCAAAGCGGGTGCCAAAAGATAAAGATGATTAATGTTAAATTGAGTACTTAAATGGCAAGCTAAAAGCCCTCCTAAAGATAATCCCATTACATCAACTCTTTCATATCGTTCCTGCAATTCTTTACAAAGTTCCTCGCTTTGTTTTAACCACTCTTCATATTTAACTAAGGCAAAGGCTTCTATGCTTTCCCCATGTCCTGCTAAGGTTGGGCAAAGAACAGCATCGTACATATCTAACGAAGGAATTAGATGACGGAAAACAGCTGGTGTTGATGAAAAACCATGTAATAAAAGTAATGCTGATTTATTTTTGCCATTATTCTTATAGATAGGAGCTAAAGAAGCTTCGTCTTTAGCATATAGAGTGGAAATTGAATTTCCCTGTCGCATACAACGAAAAGCATCAATATTCATGCGAGTTTTACTCCTTTTGCAAAAAAAATGTAAATATAATTAAGGTATAAAATATTTAAACTTAAGTTTAGGCTATTATTTAAGAATAAAGATATCTTAATTTTAAGAAATAAACCTAATTAATAATTCTCTAATTAAAGGTGCTCTAATGGCTGAGAATAAAGATGGTGAATATGAAGGCTTAGAAGACGCTTCTAACATGTTTAATGAGGCGGAGAAAGAAGCTGAGAAAGTGGCTGCTGAAAAAACTGAAGTCGAAGAACAAGCTGAAAATGAAATAGAAGAGGATGTGACTGAAAAGGCTGAAGAGCAAGCTGAGAATGAAGTCGAGAAAGCGGAAGAACAAGCGGAAAATGAAGCTAAAAAAGTGAGCGAAGATAACCAAAATGAATATGAAGGCTTAGAAGATGCTGCCAAAATGTTTAATGAGGCAGAAGAAAACGCAGCCATTGAAGATGAAAAAAAGAAAAAAGCCATG
>JAIUOG010000181.1 GCA_020161725.1 Pseudomonadota bacterium | reverse complement strand
CAGGTTAAAACAGTAATTTTTTCATTTAACTGTTTTTTGCGGGCAAAATCAGTGATTTTCATGCTTTCTCCCCGGTAGAGGATTGCATGCTAATATAGGTACCTGTCGCATGGATCAAGTCCTCTTAATTAAAGTGGGGCTAATAATAAGGTACTACAATAAAAAAGCAAGCTTATTTAAAAAATGGGCTTGGACAAAAAAAGCAGCTAGCCTAGAATAGCCTTATAGAAGATTTAAGAGAGAACCATGCTATTAACTGATGAGCGTTTAGCCACTGCCAAAGAGTATCCTTTTGTTTTTGAAGGAAAAGCGGGGGCCTTAGAGGCCATTTTAACTGTTCCTTCAGTACTTTCCCCTAATTATATTGCTCTATTAGGCCATCCTCATTCTTTGCAAGGGGGAAGCATGAGCAATAAGGTCGTAACTACCTTGGCTCGTGCTTTTAAAGATTTAGGCATTCCTTCTATTCGCTTTAATTTTCGCGGTGTTGGCAAGTCAGCGGGTAGCTATGATGCGGGTATTGGTGAGAGTGAAGATATGCTTGAATTAATGCGGCTTTGCCAAGGAGAAAGACCTAATCTTCAATTTCTTTTTGCCGGTTTTTCTTTTGGTTCTTATGTTAGCTATAGAGCGGCAGCCTTAGCTAAAGCCTCTTTCCTTATTTCTGTGGCACCCGCTGTTCATCATTATGATTATCATGAGTTTAGCCATATTCCACAATCCTGGTCTATTATGCAAGGGGATGAAGATGAGGTCGTTCCTTTAAATCTAGTGGTTGATTTTGCTAATCGCTTTAATCCGCCTTTACCACTTTATCAATTTGCCGAAACAAGCCATTTTTTTCATGGTAAATTATTAGAATTAAAAGATAGGGTCAGTGAAGTCATTTCTGCAAAGGTTCGTGAATGAGTAATTTAATTCATTATTACAATAAAATGGTTGCTAATGGTGAAATTGAAAAGGATGAGAAACAGCTTGAAGTATTAAGTTATATGCAAACCTTGAAAGATGCTTTGCATAACCCCCAAAGGGCTTGGTTTCCTTTTCAAAAACGAAAAAAAATTAGCAGTATTTATCTTTATGGTTCGGTGGGTTCTGGCAAAACTTTTTTATTAAATTTATTTTTTCAGCATGTCGAAGAAAGGCATAAGTTACGTTTTCATTTTCATCATTTTATGCAGAAAATTGATGCGGAACTTAGACGGTATCAAGGGCATAAAAATCCACTCCAATTGATTGCAGATAAAATGGCAGCGAAGGTTAAAATTCTCTTTTTTGATGAATTTTTAGTGCACGATGTGGCGCATGCCATGATTCTTGCTGAATTATTGCATGAGTTTTTTAAAAAAGGACTTATTTTTGTTTTTACATCCAATATAAAACCGGATGATTTATACTTAAATGGGGTACAAAGAGACCGATTTTTGCCGGCAATTGCGCTTATTAAACAGCATTGTGAAGTGTTGCAATTAACCAATGTCAGAGATTACCGCCAAGATAGAGAGCCCTTATTAGAGGCCTATATTTACCCTTTAGGACAAGAGCAACAGGATTTACTCGAAAAGCAATTTCTCGTTGTTGCTAAATCAGATATAGAAAATGATAAGACGATTTCTATTCAAAAAAGGGAGATTCCTTTTATAAAAAAAGCCTCTAATGCCATTTGGTTTGATTTTAATGTGATTTGCAACTTACCTCGAAGCCAACTTGATTACCTTGAGTTAAGCGAGCATTTTGATACTTTTTTTATCTCTAATATCCCCAAGCTGAAGGCAAAAGATACCCTTGCTATCATTCTTTTTATTCATCTAGTCGATGTCTTTTATGATAGACGAATCCGTTTAATCATTTCTGCAGATTGCCCCTTAGATGAACTTTATTGCGAAGGGGAAATGTTAAAGCAGTTTACTCGCACAAAGAGTCGCCTTGCTGAAATGCAATCGGCTGATTATCTTAAGCACAAAGTTTGATTTAAAAAAACAATAATATTTCCTATAGGCATTATGGGTATATTTTTTGCATTTTTAGTGCTCCACTTTTGCAGGGAGCACCAAAATGACAGATATATCGAAACTTGCCTCTATTCCTGGTATGAGTCTTTTAAATAGCTGCATCTCCTTTTTTGATGAAGAGACTGGGACAAATACGACACCGACTACAACCCAAAATGATACTGGTGCCAGCATTGCGATGGCTGCAGTAACTCTGACTGTCATTGGTGCTATATTTGCTTATAAAAAAATTCAAGAATGCAAAGAAGAGCATGAAAAGAAGGAAATAAAAGCAATTATCGATATTTATGAAGAAAATCTAAAAGTTATTTCAGTGAGCGGGCTGGGTGCTGTAAAAGGTTTTCCTGCCCCTTTTGAAAAAATGAAAGATAAATATCAATCGATGCATTTTACGCCTAGTCAGGTTGCAGCTATGGGTGAAAATTACCCTGATGTAGATGTGCCTATTCAGCTGTATCAACAATTTATTCGTGATGCCATAAACCAATTAAAAGAATATTATTTTACTCGTATTGAATATGGAAAAAATGAGTCTAAACAAAATGATATTACTGCTGGTGTTATTTATTATTTACTCTATCTTCTTGAAAATAAAGTATTT
>JAIUOG010000031.1 GCA_020161725.1 Pseudomonadota bacterium | reverse complement strand
TCTGAAAAATTGTTAATGGCAATTGAAAAAAGTAAAAAAACAACCTTTTCTCGTTTTCTTTACGCCTTAGGAATTAGGGAGGTAGGAGAGGTATCAGCACGTGTTTTAGCGGAAACCTATAAGGACATTAATCCCTTAAAAGAAGCAAAAATGGATGAGTTAATGCTGCTCAGAGATATTGGGCCTGTGGTTGCTGAGAGTATCGTGCATTTTTTTGCTGAACATCATAATTTAGATGTGATTGAAAAATTATTGCAAGAAGGGTTAAGCTGGGAGATTACTGAAAAAAAAATCTTTAATGAATCGCATCCCTTTTATGGTAAAACAATGGTTTTAACCGGTTCTTTATCCTCAATGTCAAGAGATGAAGCAGGGGCTCGTCTTTTAGCTGTAGGTGCTAAAGTAAGTTCGTCAGTTTCTGCAAAAACTGATTATGTTGTAGCTGGCACGGAAGCAGGATCAAAGTTGGCAAAAGCAGAGGCATTGAATGTGACTATTTTAAATGAGGATGAGTTTTTAGCATTATTGATAAAATAAAAAAATGAATACATCATTAAGCTGGAAAAATCCCTACTTTAAATAGATGTAGCCTTGGTGCAGTGAAACGTAACCAAGGATTGATGGTGAAAGAAATCTAAACCTTGATTGCGCCTACGGCTCCATCAAGGCTACTTGTGAGAGAGGGTGCTCTTTAGGGCAGGAGAGGGGTTATTCAAAGATTAATTTCTGCCTTCATAGGAATGACAAGAGTTTATAGTGCACAAGTTAGTGTGAAATTAAAAAAGGATGAACATTTGCATTTTTTAAGCTATGGATTGCTTTTATTTTTATTGGTTACTTCAAACATTCACGCTAAAAACTGGGTGCTTAATGATCCTTATTCCTATCATGAAAAAGGAGGGCAAATTTTTTATTCTTCTTTTGTTGAGCAACCTAAAACTTTAGATGCAGCTAATTCTTATTCCAGCAATGAATATCAATTTACTATGCAAATATATGAACCTCTTTTGCAATTTGATTATTTAAAAAGGCCTTATCAACTAGTTCCCTTGATTGCAACAACTATGCCTCTAGTTCGTTATCTCAATGCGGAAAGTAAAGAAGTAAGTAGCAATAGTACCAACATTAAATATTCTGTTTATAAAATCCAAATCAAAGCGAATGTTTTTTATCAACCTCATCCTGCTTTTGCTAAAAATAATGAAGGGCAGTATCGCTATTTAAATTTAGATAAGGATTATCTTGATAGCCATGATATTAACCAGCTTTCTGATTTTAAACATAGCGGAACACGCGAGCTATTAGCAGATGATTTTATTTACCAAATTAAACGCCTTGCTAGCCCTAAAGTAAATTCGCCAATTTATGGTCTTATGGCAGATCACATTACAGGTTTCCGTGATTTTGCTACTAATTTGCCTAGGGCCAATTATGTTGATTTACGCAAATATCCCTTGGTCGGTGTACGTAAAATTGATAATTATCAATTTGAGCTAACTATTTTTAATCAATATCCACAGTTTTTATTTTGGTTATCCATGCCCTTTTTCGCACCCATTCCTTGGGAGGTTGATAAATTTTATTCGCAAAGTGGAATGAAAGATAAAAACTTAAGCCTTGAATGGTATCCAGTAGGTACGGGCCCATTTATGTTAACGGAAAATAACCCTAATAGACGAATGGTGTTGACTAAAAATCCCTATTATCGACAAGTCTTTTTTCCTAGCGAAGGTTCAAAAGAAGACAAAGATTTAGGATATTTAAAGCATGCAGGTGAGGCTTTGCCACTTATCGACAAGGCTGTTTTTATGTTAGAAAAAGAATCTATTCCACGTTGGAATAAATTTTTGCAGGGCTATTATGATTCCTCAGGAGTCAGTACTGATAGTTTTGATGAGGCTATTGAAATTAACCGCTATGGTGATCCCATGCTTAATAAAAATATGAGAGCAAAGGGAGTTTATTTAAATGGAACAACCGATCCTAGTATTTATTATCTTGGATTTAATATGTTAGACCCTATCGTGGGAGGAACTTCTACCAGGGCAAGAAAATTACGCCAAGCCATTTCTATTGCTGTTAATTATGATGAATATATCGCTATTTTTTATAATGGCCGGGGCATGCCGGCGCAAGGGCCAATTCCACCTGGCATTTTTGGTTACAAAGAAGGAAAGGAGGGGATTAATCCCTATGTTTATAATTGGCAAAATGGCGAAATGAAAAGAAAGCCTATCTTTGATGCTAAAAAGCTTTTAATCGAAGCAGGTTATCCTAATGGTATTGACCCCAAAACAAAAAAACCGTTGATTCTTCATTATGATGTGCAAATAACAAACGGACCTGATGATAAGGCCTTATTAGAATGGATGCGTAAACAGTTTGCTAAAATTGGTATCGATCTTAATGTTCGTGCCACTGAATATAACCGTTTCCAAGATAAGATGCGAAGCGGCAATGCACAAATTTTTAGTTGGGGTTGGCAGGCTGATTATCCTGATCCAGAAAATTTCTTATTCATGCTTTACAGTAAAAATGGCAAGGTTAAATATGGCGGTGAAAATGCTGCTAATTTTGCTAACCATCATTATGATGAATTATTTTTAGCGATGAAGAATCGTAATAATGATGAAAAGCGCCAGGAAATTATCGATAAAATGATAGCGCTTTTACGTTCTGAGGCACCTTGGGTTTGGGGAATTAATAGTCAAACTTTATTGCTTAGTCAGCAGTGGGTTTCAGCAACTAAACCCAATACGATGAGCGTAAATACTTTAAAATATGTAGCAATTGATGTTGAAAAGCGTAATCAATTGAGAAATGAATGGAATAAACCCATTCTTTGGCCTTTGTTATTTTTAGTTTTATTTATTGCTTTTATCTTTCTTCCCTTAAGCCTTGCTTATATGCGAAAAGAAAAACAATCAGTGCCGAGAATAAAATCATGATTTATTATCTAATTAGGCGTATTTTATATGCTTTTCCTATCTTAATCGGAATTAATGTAATTACCTTTGCTCTATTTTTTATGGTCAATTCACCTGATGATATGGCTAGAATGCAGCTTGGGCAAAAATATGTTAAGCCTGCTGCTATCATGGAATGGAAAGTACAACGGGGTTATAACCTGCCGCTTTTTTATAATGAAAACCAGCAAGGTTTAGCTAAATTAACTCAAACACTCTTTTATCAAAAGTCATTACGCCTATTTGCTTTTGATTTTGGTTCATCCGATGGCGGGCGTGATATTGGTTATGATATCTCTCATCGTTTATGGCCCAGTTTAGCCATTGCCTTTCCTGTATTATTTTTTGGTATGTTTGCGGATATTAGTTTTGCCATGATTATGGCTTTTATTCGCGGTACTTATCTTGATTTATTTGGGGTAATAAGTTGCATCGTTCTTATGTCAATATCGAGCTTATTTTATATTATTGGCGGGCAATATCTTTTTGGGAAGATACTTCGTTTAGTGCCTATTTCAGGATATGAAGGAGGCTTTGATAGTATTCGTTTTATCATCTTACCTATCTTTGTTGCCATTATTGCAGGACTTGGTGCAGGAGCACGTTGGTATCGTACTTTATTTTTAGAAGAAATTAATAAAGATTATGTGAAAACAGCACGTGCAAAGGGTTTATCTGAAATTAATATCCTATTTCATCATGTGTTAAAAAATACAATGCTACCTATTTTGACAGGGATAGTTGTATTAATACCCTCACTTTTTATGGGTAGTTTGGTTTTAGAATCTTTCTTTGGCATTCCTGGTTTAGGTAGTTACATTATTGATGCAATTGTACAACAAGATTTTGCTATCGTTCGAGCAATGGTCTTTTTGGGAGCCATTCTTTATATCCTGGGCCTTATTTTAACCGATATTTCATATACCTTAGTTGATCCTAGAGTGAGGTTTAATTAGTGGAATTTTTCTGGACTGATAAGTGTTTTCTTGGTGTATTGTTAATTAGCTTTATAATTACGCTGATATCATTAAGAAAAAAACATTTAAGACAAGCTTTTGCAAAGATATTTGTGCAGCCTATTGCTGTTATTTCGGGTATTGTTTTTTCCTTTTATCTAGCAATTGCTATTTTAGATTCTATTCATATACCGACTTCTACTTATTCGAGCTTAATGCAAAGCCCGTCTATTTTAGACAAAATCTTAGCGCCCCTCGATCAAAGCTTTGAAAAAACCTATTCTTCCCCGATGTCTCTTCATTCCTATAATATGGAAATTGTCTTAGAGCAAGGTGAAGCAAAACAAGCCTATGTTCCTCTACAGTACACGAAAAATATAAAAAATAGGGCAGAAAAGCGAACCTTTATAAAGCATTCCTTAATTAAGGCTGTATTCCTGTCATGTGCTTTTATCATTTGCTTAAAATTAATCCTAAGTGTGGGCTATTTTTTCTATGGTAAGAAAGATTATTTTAAGATAGGTAAGCTTGAGTTAGTCACTTTAATTACTTTCTTTATTTGTATTGTTGTCTTACTAAGTTCCTATTATCTTTCTCGACAATTACACATTTTGGGAACAGGTAAAATTGGGCAAGATATTTATTATTATACGTTAAAAAGTATCCGAACGGGCTTGGTCATAGGTTTGTTAACCACATTGTTTATGTTACCACTGGCCCTATTTTTTGGCATTGCAGCAGGTTATTATGGTGGGATAATTGATGATGTTATTCAATATCTTTATACCACATTAAGTTCAATCCCTGGTGTTCTTCTTATTACCGCCTCTGTATTGTCCATGCAAACCTATATTGCTAATCATCCTAAGCAATTTCCTACTTTAATACAAAGTGCTGATGCAAGGTTATTTGCTCTTTGTATGATTTTAGGTGTTACAAGTTGGACAAGCCTATGTAGGCTTTTAAGAGCTGAGGTCTTAAAGTTAAGAGAAATTGATTTTGTACATGCAGCAAAGGCTTTAGGTTCAAGTTCGCTCACTATCTTGAGAAAGCATTTATTACCTAATGTTATGCATATTATTTTAATCACTTTAGTACTTGATTTTAGCTTCTTAGTTTTAGCAGAGGCAGTACTTTCTTATGTGGGAGTAGGTGTTTCACCCATGACAATTAGTTGGGGTAATATGATTAATAGTGCTCGTTTGGAACTTGCTAGAGATCCTATCGTCTGGTGGCCAATTATGTCTGCCTTTTCGTTAATGTTTATCCTAGTTTTAGCATCAAACTTATTAGCAGATGCTTTGAGAGACGCTTTTGATCCACATCATGCTGAAATGGGGTAGGTTATCTGTAGTTCGGCTCTGTTAATCCTGAAAAAGCACCGCTTTTGAAGGATCTTAGCCACATTTGCCCCAAATTTATAGAAGCATCCACATTCCTATATTCCCGTGTTTGAATTTTAAGAAATAGATTCCCGTCTGCGCGGGAATGACAAAAAATTGAATTAAGAGGTTAAATATTGCCTTTTTGAGTAATTAAATGTCAGGATAACTCAGCGCTTCGCTGCACCAAGGCTACATCTAAGTAGCCTTGATGAAGCCAAGGGCGTAATCAAGGTTTAATCTTCATCACAGCCATCCAACCCTTGGTTACAACTTCACTGCACCAAGGCCTATTTATTTATATTGTCCCTGGTGGTTTTAACCTCGTTGAAAAAGGCGATGGAGGTGTATAGTCAGGTGCAGGCCTTGGTGTAGATGTTACATTGCCTTTATAAGCTGAGACACCACCGAAGGATTCCATTATTTTTAACAAACCCTGCATTTGCATAAAGCTAAGAGGGCGGCCTGGTTGGATTGTATTCGATAAAGTTTGGTTTAAATTAGGCTCAAATTTTCCTTTTACATAACTAAAACTATCGATAAATAGTTTTACCATTTTTTCATTGGGAGTCATTCTTAATAAAGTTAAAGCCTTTTTAGCTGTTCTAAGATCTAAATCATCTGTTTGGGTTTGCGTGGATGACTTGGGGCTTGGGCGCGGCACTGGTGTAGTTTCTGTTAGACTTTGTAAATCTTCAGATTCTTTTGTGGACAAGAGGCTATTAACAGTAGTTAGCTGATTATACAAATTAAGAAGAGTCTTTAATTTTTCTTCACAGAGGGATGCAAGCGTTTCCGCTTTTTCTTGATGAAGATTAATGCTCACAGGATGATTATTTTTAATAACCTGATTAACATTGTTAAGCCTTGGTTTTTCTAATTCAAATTTCTTTTGTGCTTCTGCTTTTTGGGCTTGGCTTAAGCTTTCAAAATCATCTGTTTTTGATAGTAAATAGATTTTACCTTCATGTTTTACTAATTTAATATCTTCATCGAGAATAAATTGGGCTTTTTCATGGGAGCTTGTTATTTCACCTGCTTCATCATAAAACGATTTCTTGCCTAGCAATTGGGCTTTAATTTCTTCCAAAATCTGTTTTCGAGCTTGTAAACCAACTAATTTTGGAGAATATGATTCTTCAATTGCCGCATCCGGTGTTAATTCGGTAATAATTGCTTGTTCATGTTTAGCGATTTTATCAATTAATTGACCTAGTAGAGCGTCAATTGTTTTTAATTTTTCATCAGTACTTAAATTGTCTAAAAGGCTTAAATGCTCATATGCTTTGTTAATTTGATTTTGTAAAATAAATAAATTTTCTTCAAATTGAAGCGCTGCTAATTCCATCTCAAATTGCTCTAATTCAATAAGATTTAATTCTATTTCATCTTCAAGAAGAAGTTGGCTCGCTTTATAAATATCATTAGCCCGGGGGTAATCAATGGAAATAAGATTTTTTTGTGGCTTATCATGTTTTGAGGATGTTTGCGCTTGTATTTTTTGTTCTGCTTGTTGCCTTTGTGCAATGCTTTTGAGTTGTCGCTCCGTATCACGTCTATAAAATTGCTCTCGATTAAATTCTTTACGAAGACGGTATAAATATAGGCTTGCTAGGATTCTGTCGCGTCTTATTTGCTTATCAAGCTGATTTTGTCGATTTTCGTTCATTATCGAAATATCTTGCATAATAAGATCATATATTGATTTTTCAAGCGCCTTCCCAGCAGGTGTTCTTAAAAATTCCGCCAGATCGTTGGGATTTTTAAAGCCTAACATTGAAATACGTTCTGCTGTAGTTTGTGGTTTTTTAAATAAAAATTCGAGTTTATTAGGGCTAATAACGTTTTTAGCGGGAGTTAAATTTTGAGAATTTACTTGGTTGCTATTTTTTAATAGCAAACTTAGGGGGGAAGGCTTTTTGGCCATTTTTAACTCCATTTGTGCACAATATATCAATTATTATACACAATTTAATCTCTACCAACAATCTGAAATACGTCCTTCTGGAGCACCACTAGGACCTGAGATGATATTTTTATCCGCAAAACTATTAAGACTAAAGGTTTGACATGTTTTATCATCAAGGGCTTGGGAGCCTTTAGGTACAGCTTCTAAATTAAAAGAGCTATCATCTAGCTGACTAATTTTTAATTCATACCATTTCAATTTTTTATCAAATTTGAAGTCTTTATAACTCAAGTTGGCAGAATAGTAGCTTTCTAATTGATTGGCTAATTCGAGTAGAGATGTTTTTGCCTCAAGCCGTCTTGTTTTTACTAGCATATGCCTATAGTTTGGAATAGCGAAACTAAGGCATATGCTTAGAATAATTAAAGCAAATAAAAGTTCAATTAAACTAAACCCTAGGTGTTTGAGGTTCATCAAAATTATCAAATTTAATTAAAATAGGTTCTATATTACCCAAATCTATTGGGGTAGGCTTTTTATGAGGAGTCGGGGTATGAAGATTTTGATGTGGATGAGAGTGAGGATGTTCTTTGGTTGGGGATAATAAATTGTGTAAACATTGTTCCCTTGTATGAGGTACTTTCTCTATACTCATTGGATCAAGATTATCCGGTGTATTAACTTGATGATAAGCTAAATCCTCATCGCCATAAGCCCAATCAAAGATATAGCGTCTGGCAATAGTAATGTGGCTGACAATAAACTGCTTCATGGTACTGAAGAAACTTTCTACTATATTGGTGATAATACTTAGATTCTCTGCAAGCCATCTAAATAAAACACCAGCTGAGTTATCCCAATAATATCCAAGAAAATAAAGAGGATATCCCGTAATTAAAGCAATAAACCGGCTGCTAGGATCGATAATAGATAAGAGTAAGCGAACAGTAAGTGAACCTATTTCAAATAAAGGAAGAACAATTATATTTTTGATTAATTCTAAAATTGGCAGTACTAAAACCATAAGTATATTCGCTAGTACATTTAAAACTTTATTTTCAGCATATTTTTTGATGGGGTTAGTAAAACCATAAAGAGGAGAAAGCTTGAAATTTTCAAAATAATTATAATCAAAAGGTCTTATAGCATGGTTAACTAAGGTTTTGCCAATAGGAGTCCAATTGCCAATAGCAGAGAGTGTTTTGCTTATTAAAGTGGATAAACCCAATAAAGGTACATGTATCAAAAGAGCAGCAATTTCAATAAAAGGAATACTCAGTAAATTAAGTATAAAATCAAGGCCTGTTGCGATAATTTGCTTACCTGATTTTAAAATAAGTGAGGCTGATTTTTTTAAGCCAGCTAAAAAGCCTTTTTCAAAACCATAATAATAAGCTTCAAAAAGCGGGCTTACTAAAATTTTGACTAAAGTTAGAATTGATTTTAAAACCCATTTTATAGTACCTAAAAGCCAGTCGTCACCGGTATGCATAATGACGTCGTAAATAGCGGCTCCTCCTTTAGCACCTAATACACCATAATTAATATAGGGGAAGGTTCCCACTTCATCTTTTAAAGCGGGTATTGCTTTGCAAAGGCCATAGCCTAAACCAATTGCTAGTGACACTATGATAGCAATTTCTGCTGGCTCATCTTTTAAAACCTCAATCGCATCAATGAAAAATTGATCCAGCGATCCGGCTACGATAATCCCTTGCCAATAGGCAACCGCAGCTGATACTGCTTCTGAAAGAGGGCTATTGCTCATCCAGTGGCCAAAGGCTTGTGTTGGCGCTATTCCTTTTATGAGGCCATTTAAATGAAGCTTTATTAATATTTTTGTTAGTAATTCAGGAGCTAAGATAGCTCCTGCACCATAAGCATAGGCTGCCATAGCTAAGGTGCCTGTAATGGGATTTTTTTCTGAGGTATCAATAAAAAAATGAGCAAAATGGCGAATCACACTGAAAAGGCGGTGAGCTGGGTTATTGTAAGCAGGCGGGCTTGGGACATGAGTTTCTCTTACAAAAATATAAGGGCTATCGCGTAATTGTTCTTCTACGAATTGCTCAAGTGTTTGGCCATTTTTTAAGAGTTGTTTTTGCCTTAAAATATCTTGAATATCATTAAGATAAGTGATGAGAGATAGTCGTCTATTATCAACCTTTGCAGAAAGTTCCTTTTCATTTTTGATGTGACCCTGGTTGATATGATTATAAAAGTCATCATATAAATCATGGGTAAGAAAATAGGCTACTCCCTTAAATAAAGTAATAAAAAAAGTGGGTATCTGGGAAAAAAAAGATTTTAAACCTAGCATAATCCGCTCAGGTAGAAACAAATGTTCTTTACTTAGCTGACAAAGGACTAAGAGATCTTTTCCAGTTGGCAAGGGAAAATAAAGAGAGTCTTCCTTAAAATAATGAAGACAAATAGTTTCATTATTAAAATTAAGGTAAATCATTTTTTGTTTTTTTAAATGAATATAGCTATTCTTTTCAGATTTAAATTTTCCCTCAATCTTTTTTTCAATGTCTTCATTGGAAAGGTTAGTGATATCTAGCTCTAGCTGTGATAGGGTGGATATATCAATAAATTCAGAAATTAATGCTTCAATCGTGTCATAGCCCTTTTGCGATATACCTTCAAAATCAAAATAGGGGGTTATCTTTGTTTCATGAATATCATTATTAGTATTGTTTTCAATATCTATTTTTCGATTAGGTTTATTAGGAATTAAAACGTAATCTACCCATTTCTGAAAATCTTGCCATAAATTTTTAAAGAAATAGATGAAACGCCCAAAACGGTCAGCAGGAGGTAAGGTTAATGTGTTATCTTCGTTTAAATTGTATTCTTTGCAAATGACTCTAAGACAATCAAGAGTATCTTCTTCATTCTCCAAATATAAATCGCTATCCCAGACATAATAAGGCATTCTCTCATCTGAAAACTCGGTATCTTCAAAATTAAGCTGGTCTAATTTGGAAACGGGATGGGCTCTATTAAACTCATAGAGCTGTGCCTTTTGATTTGCATCATATAAAATCTCGCCTAATTTTCCCTCGGATACCAATGGGTGGTTTGCTAGTGTTCTATTGTCCTGGTTGGCTTTATCAATAATTTCAATTATTTCTCTTCTTAATTCCTCTTGTTTTGTCCAATCAATGTTGGAAAGGCTCCGTTCTTTCGTGAGAAGGTTTTGTAAATCCGCAATGCAGTCTTTTGCTATATCATGTTTTTTTATTTGAAAAGCATTGCGTGGTTTTGGATAATGCTCTGAATGAATAACATAGCGATTAATTTCGCTTATCATATTGGCGACCAAAGAAGCTTGTCTTTTCCCTGGCATTCTTTTTATTCGTTGTGCATCATTAGTGATTAAAACAATTTGAGGTGCTGTTTTATTGTGAGAAGTAAATAAGCGAAGATAATCGCCATTCGGTAGCTTATAATCTAAACTATAGTGCCCGTAAAATGTACCGTTAATAGAGCCGGTAAGAGTGGAGGCATCTTGATCGGCAAAGGGAGTTATACTTAGAGGCACTACTGCCTTAACCTCACCATCGACCGTTTTGTAGAGCATAGAAAGACATAAAGTAAAAATTTGTTGCAACCTTACTTTTTTTATTGATTCAAGGCAAGTTTTTTATCTTAAAAGATAGGGTTCTAACTGGAAATAATAATAAATTGCATGCTAAAATGTACTAAAAATAAACAGGAATTAATCGATGACAGATTATTGTGGCTACATTGCCTTAGTGGGCAGGCCAAACGTAGGAAAATCAACCTTATTAAATCGTATTTTGCAGCAAAAATTGAGTATAACCTCGCGCAAACCTCAAACAACAAGACATAGTATTATTGGGGTTAAAACCATTGGTGAATATCAATATATTTATGTGGATACCCCAGGTATTCATAAGGGTTCTAAAAAAGCGATGAATCGCTTAATGAATAAGACAGCGACATCCACTTTGCGTGATGTTGATGTGATTGTCTTTGTAATTGAGGGTACTCATTGGAAAGAAGAAGATGATTATGTATTACAGTTAGTAAAAAATGCAGATGTTCCTTGTATTTTAGCGATTAACAAGGTGGATAAAATCGCTGAAAAAGATGAGCTTTTGCCTCTGATAGAAAAATTAAATCAAGAAAAAGACTTTGCAGCTATCATTCCTATATCCGCTAAAACAGGTATTCAAATAGAGGCCTTAGAAGAAAAAATAAGAGGATATTTGCCAGAAGGACCCCATCTATTTTCTGGTGAGGAATTTACAGACAGATCAATCCGTTTTCTTTGCGCGGAATTATTAAGGGAAAAAATCTTCCGCCTTTGTGGACAAGAACTGCCCTATTCAACCACTGTTGATATTGAATCATACAAGGACGAAGGTGATTTAGTGCGCATTCATGCACTCATTTTAGTTGATAAGGATAATCATAAGCGCATTATCATTGGTAACAAAGGGCAAAAATTAAAAGAAATGGCAACGACAGCACGCCTTGATATGGAAAAACTATTAGGAAAGAAAGTCTTTCTTCAATGTTTTTGCAAAGTAAAATCAGGATGGTCTGATGATGAGCGCCTTTTAAAACAGTTAGGTTATGGCCACTGAAACGGTTGAGGGCTGGCTCTTACACACAACCCCTCAAGGGGATACAAGTTTAAATTTGAGTTTTTTCTGCTTGGAGAAAGGACTTGTTCGTGCCTCTTATAGAGGAGGCCGTTCAAAAAAGCAGCTAAGCCTACAGCCTTTTACTCCCTTGTGGTTTTCGCTTAATGAGCAACGAGATTGGCATTATATTCAAAAGGCTGAAGCTTTAGGTGTTACTATTTTTTTAGAGGGTAAAGCGCTTTTTGCAGCCCTCTATATCAATGAGCTTCTTTACTATACCCTTGCACCTTTAGAACCTTACCCCTCTCTTTTTAAAGCTTATGAATTTACTATTGAAAATTTAGCAAGGGCTAAAGAGCTTTTTACTATTGAGATCACTTTAAGATATTTTGAAAAGGAGCTTTTAATAGCCTTAGGCGAAGGTATTGCCTTTGATGTTGAAGCAGGAAGCTTAATGCCTATCAAGGAAAATCTTTTTTATGAATTCAAAGCAAGAGTAGGTTTTCAACAAACAAAAGACAATGGCATTCTTGGTGCAGATATTATTCAATTAGCTCAAGGTAAACTCGATAATCCCCAAATTTTAAAATTGGCAAAAGTTATTATGCGAAAAGCAATTGATAGCCTTTTAAATGGAAGAGAACTTAAATCAAGAGCTTTCGCTAAAGCACATGCTTCTTTAAAAGAAACTTAATTAAGATCAATATTGGTCGTCATTGCGAACATAGTAAAGTAATCCCGTTCGGATTTTTAATCAAAAACGTGGCTCATTAATTGCTTCATTTCTTAAGAAGATACTACTAACTAGCAAACTTATTTCGTAAAATAAAAAAAATATTTTATGGAGTAATAATGAAAGAGATTTTATTGGGCGTTAACATCGATCATATTGCAACAGTGAGACAGGCTAGAGGTACTTATTACCCTGATCCTGTAAAGGCGGCTTTAGATGCAGAAGAAGCGGGTGCTGATGGTATTACTCTACATATGAGAGAGGATTTACGCCATATTCAAGCTCGTGATGTTAGATTGATTAAAGCCGTACTACAAACCAGAATGAATTTAGAGTTAGCTGTCACAGAAGCAATGCTTGATTTTGCTGAAGAAATTAAACCAGAACATGCTTGCTTGGTTCCTGAAAAAAGAGAGGAATTAACTACAGAAGGTGGCTTAGATGTGGTTTCTCATTTTAATCAAGTACAAAAAGCAGTCGCTCGTTTGACAAAAAATGGCTCTGAGGTATCTTTATTTATTGACCCAGATAAAAAGCAAATTGAAGCTGCTGTTGAAGCTAAAGCGCCGGTAATCGAAATCCATACAGGCACTTATGCTGATGCTCATACAGTTAAAGAACAGGAAGAAGAGTTAGAGCGTATTAAAGAGGCTTCTGCTTTTGCAGTAAGTCTAGGGCTTGTCGTTAACGCTGGCCATGGTTTGCATTACCACAATGTTAAGCCAATAGCAGCTATTCAGGAATTAAACGAATTAAATATTGGGCATGCCATTATCGCAAGAGCATTATTTACAGGATTAAAAGAGGCGGTAAGGGAAATGCGTCATCTAATGCTTGAAGCGAGAACTTATGCAAAATCATGATTCAATTGTCATCCGTTTAACTGGTGACTCTGGTGACGGTGTGCAACTGGTTGGTGAGCAACTAACTATTACAGCCGCTTTAAATGGCCGTGATGTTAGAACTCTCCCTGATTTTCCCGCTGAAATTAGAGCTCCTGCAGGTACTGTGGCAGGGGTTTCTGGTTTCCAACTGGCAATGGCTGAAAAAGCTATTTTTACAGCGGGTGAATCATTGAATGTCTTAGTTGCTTTGAATCCTGCTGCATTAAAAAATTCATTGGAATATCTTGAAAATGGCGGTTTACTCATTATCAATGAAGATAGTTTTACCGCTAAAGATTGGCAGAAAGCTAATTTAACCGACGATTTTTTGGCAAATGTGGCTGACCAATACCAGCTTTTATCTTTACCTTTAATTAGTCAAACGTTAAAGGCCTTAGAAGGTTTAGACATTAACCATGCCCATGCCAAAAAGGCAAAAAACTTTTATATTCTCGGCTTGGTTTTATGGCTTTTCGATTTGCCAACGGAAACCTGTATTGAGTTTATTCGTAAAAAATTTAAAGCCAAACCTGAAATAGCAAAGGCCAATGAATTAACTCTCTTAGCTGGGTTTAATTATGCAATAACTTTAGAGCTTAGCCGACGTAAATTTATGCTTGGTAAAGTGGAAAGGAAAGATGGCGAATATCGACAAATTACAGGCGTTGAAGCGATTGGTTTAGCTTTAGCAACTTTAGCAACAGCAACATCTCAACCTGTTTTTGTATCTGGTTATCCTATTACACCAGCCTCTGCTATCTTACATGAATCAGTAAGATTAGCTGATTTTGGCGTACGTCTTTTGCAGGCAGAAGACGAAATTGCAGCTCTTTGTGCTTGTATTGGGGCTTCTTTTGGAGGAAGTCTTGCTTTAAGTTGTACTTCCGGTCCTGGCCTAGATTTAAAATCAGAAGCATTGGGTTTGGCAGTTGCAGCAGAACTTCCTTTAGTTCTTGTCGATGTGCAACGTGCTGGTACCTCAACAGGCTTGCCTACTAAAACTGGGCAGAGTGATTTACGTCAAGCACTATATGGACGCCATGGCGAGGCGCCATTACCTGTACTTGCTGCTAATTCAGCAGCGGATTGTTTTAATACCATCATTGAAGCCTTTAGAATTGCTACAAAATATATGACTCCTGTGATTGTACTTCTTGATGCCTATCTTGCTAACGCAGCGGAGCCCTGGGAAATTCCAGACGTCGATGAACTAGACATACCACAAGTTCAATTAAACCGTTTTCCTAAGCCTTTTGAGCGCGATGAATTTTTATCTCGTAGTTGGAATACTCCTGGAACCACCGGTTTTATTCATCAATTAGGTGGTTTAGAAAAACAAGGTGATGAAGGTAAAGTTAGCTATGATGCGGCTAACCATCAGAAGATGGTGCAGTTACGTCAGGATAAAATTCAAGGAATAAGCAGAGATTATAGCGAGTTAAAAGTTGAAGGATGTATAGAAGCAGAGACTTTAATCATAGGTTGGGGCTCCACTTATGGTGTACTGAAGTCTGCGATTAGCCAATGTCAATTGGATGGAACTGAGCTTGCTTTTATTCAATTACGCCATTTAAATCCTTTACCCAAGGATTTGGCAGAGCATATCAAAAATTATAAAAAAGTTTTAGTCGCTGAATTAAATTCAGGGCAATTATGTCAAATTTTAAGAGCAGAATATTTAGTTGATGCTAAATCAATTAGTCAGGTTAATGGCCAACCCTTTACGGTGAGCCATCTAGTCAAAGCCATTCAATTGGAAGTCAATCATGAATAATGAAAGCTATAAGAAAGACGATTTTACTAATAGCAACGAGGTTCGTTGGTGTCCTGGATGTGGTGATTATGCTATTTTAGCAGCCCTCCAAAGACTTCTACCTGATTTAGGTTTAGCGCCTGAGAAGCATGTTTTTGTTTCGGGTATCGGTTGTGCTGGACGCTTACCTTATTACATGAATACCTATGGTTTTCATACTATTCATGGCAGAGCACCTGCAATTGCTACGGGCTTAAAAGCAACACGAGAAGATTTAACAGTATGGCTAATTACTGGTGATGGCGACGCTCTTAGTATCGGTGGTAATCATCTAATTCATGCTTTAAGACGTAATGTTAATGTGAATATTTTATTATTTAATAACGAAGTATATGGTTTAACCAAAGGGCAGTTTTCACCTACCTCTAAAATGGGGCAAATTACTAAAACCTCTCCAGAAGGGGTATCTAACCAACCCATTAATCCTTTAATGCTAGCCTTAAGCGCAGGGGCTAGTTTTGTAGCAAGAGCTGTAGATAAAGATCCTAATCATCTTGCCGGGATTCTTAAAAAAGCCTATGAACATCAAGGTACATCCTTCGTTGAAATATATCAGGACTGCAATATTTTTAATCATTCGGCCTTTGATAGCTTTGCATTAAAAGCGAATCGCAGTGAACAGACGGTGGTTTTAGAAGACGATAAACCTTTGATTTTTGGTGCTAATAGTGAATGGGCTTTATCTTTAGATAACGATAATTTGCAAAAAATATCCAATAAAGGTGAGCATAGTTATAAACATGACAGCGCAAATTTCTTAGCAGCAATGCGTTTAGCTCGCTTAAATTATCCTGATTTTCCTGTACCTTTAGGTGTTTATTACCAAGAAGCTCGTCCTCTATTTAACTTAGATAAACCTAAATCGAAAACAAAAGCTGATTTAGCTGAGTTATATCGCAAAAAAGCAAGCTGGATGCAAGTTGAGAAAACAAGGGAATAAGGTAGGTCATACATAATTCTTAAAGAATTATTGTCCTGAAAATAGCAAAGCTATTTGAAGGAGCTTGTTGGTGCAAAGTGAAAGATTATGGAGGAGAGCTCGAGCCTTGCAAGCAAGAAGATTTTTAGCAAAACTCAGCATTTCTAGCCCCCCAGCGCTAATCGAGATTTGCCCAATCTATATCATGAGCTAATAGACGTCTATTTGATCTAAAATAGGTGAGGGGAGATTGTTCTAATAAATCCGATAATTTTTCCATATAGATACAAGCAAAACGTTCTACTTGATAAGCAAAATAACTTTCTTCTGCACCTGCTCTAAAGATACGTCCCCAACGCGGGTTGTAAAAACTTTGTTCTTCTTTTAAAAGAGTGGCAATTTGGCTATCAATATCGGAGATTTCTTTTTGTAATTCAGTCAATTTATTAGCATGTTTTCCGCTTTTATGTTCAATATTATCACTATGAAACTGAATGTATTTTTCTTCTAAGTTCTTTTTAATATTCATCGCAGCAATGATTTTTTTCTCAATAGGGGCTGAGTTTTTCTGAGCTGAAATTTCTTGTCCCAATTCTTCAACAACAAGGGCTGTTCTCCAATTGCAATCTTTTTTTAATCTTAAAATATCGCCGTAAATATGATCACCGATATAAAGGATTTCATCACCATTAACGCCTAATTCATCAGTGAATTTTCTAGCGGAACCGCCCTGATAAACCCCGGGTATAATAGATCCAGTGAGATTTACCATACTACCCGTTTTAGGATCAATAGATAAGAAACGTAGGTTATCATAGAAAAAACGGGGCTTATTGGCTAAGGTAATAACGTATTCAAACAAATCTTCCCAAGTCTCTCCCTCATCTAAAAAGGGATTGATAGCATATTCTAATAAAAGTTTGGTATAAAAAAACTCGGAATTAGTAAGGATAAATATTTTTTTGCCGTGCTTAATAATGCGTTTTAAACCTTCAACTACTTTTTTATCTTTTAAGACATAATCTTTCAAGTTGTGGCTTATATATTCTTTTAAACTTCCATCCGAATGGACCTTATCTACTGTTGCCAAAACATCCTGAGCAATAAAACCATAGTTGGGTAGGACATCCGGTTTTTCTTCTTTAAGGTCAATTAACTGAGCATATAAAACGCAAAAGGCAATTGAAAATGAAGTATCAATAGCAAAATAATTGCTGTCGTTTAGATCAACATAAATAGAGCGGTAGATTCTTTTTTGTTCAGCAAAGCTAATTTGTCTTGTGCCATGATAGCTATAGCGAATAGCGCCATAGCGGCTTAACTTTAAAATATTGCCATTTTTGGAGTCAATAATAAGACCACGAATAGAGTCATCAAAATTAAATTTAAAATTTCTTATTTCTTGTGGATATTTTTTTTGCTCTATCAATTTTTCTATAACCAAACGATATACTAGGCATTCAAAATTTTTGCTGTTGTAACGAATCAGCGTATGGTCCATGTCTAAGCCAAGTAGCTTAATTTTTTTCATATTTAAAACGCGATTGACAAAAACTTTTTGATTCATTAAAACATCCTGGTAAATTTTATAAAAAGAGCTTTTCTGTTTTCTAAATGCTTCTGGCTGGGTACATAAGTTAAGAATATTCAAAAAACCTAGGTACCTCGGTTTGGCCGCGGTACCTAGTAGTTTAAAATGGTAGGTGAAATTCCAGCAAGGATAAAACTAATCTCTTCCTGAAAAAGCAGATAAAATATTTAATAAGCTTACGAATAAGTTATAAATAGAAACGAATAGTCCTACAGTAGCTGAGATATAGTTAGTTTCACCGCCATGAATAATTTCACTGGTTTGGAATAAAATTAAGCCAGAAGAAATTAACACAAAGGCTGCTGAAATCATTAATTGCAAAGCAGGTATTTGGAAGAATACACCAGCAAGCATGCCTAGTAGTGCGACCATCATCGCTACAAACAAGAAGCCACCTAAGTAACTAAAGTCTTTGCGAGTAGATAGTGCATAAAAAGATAAGCCTAAAAAGATTGCACCAGTACCGCCAAGTGCTGTACCAATGATTTGTGGGCCATTGGAAAAATTAGCGATATAAAGGTTTAAAATAGGGCCTAGTGTATAACCTAAGAAACCTGTAAAAGCAAAAACAGAAACAAGACCTAAAGGGCTATTTCTAAGCGCCTGAGTCAAAAACATTAGACCATAGACACCAACAATCATAAAAAGTGGATGTAAAGGTTTAACCGCGAAGGCAAAAGATGCATAAGCAGTCAAAGCACTAAAAAAGAAAGTCATGCTTAACAATAGATAGGTATTGCGTAATACCTTATTGGTTGCCAGCACACTAGCTTCAGTTCTACTTAGCATGGTTAAATCATTTCTGTTCATACAGTTTGCTCCAAGTCTATTTATATTACTAATATAGCATATATAGGGACTCTATGCCGTTTTTCAAGTGTAAACGCATGCTTAATTCATTGCAAGGTTAAGCCTAATCTTACTGTCTTTTACCAAAAAAAATTTTTTGGTAAGGTTGGGGCTATAAACCAATCTTTGTTTCAACCCCTCAGTCAGTTCCGCCTACAGTTAAAGCATCGATTTTAAGAGTAGGCATACCTACACCAACAGGCACCGATTGCCCATCCTTACCACAAACGCCAATTCCACTATCAAGCGATAAGTCATTGCCAATCATGGAAATCTTTTTCATCACTTGAGGTCCATTACCAATTAAAGTAGCGCCTTTGACCGGACGGGTTATTTTGCCATCTTCAATGAGATAAGCTTCTGATGCAGAGAAAACAAATTGACCTGAAGTAATATCAACTTGACCACCGCCAAAATTAGCAGCATATAAGCCTTTTTTAACCGAACGAATAATTTCTTCGGGTGAATGCTGACCTGCTAACATATAAGTATTAGTCATGCGAGGCATCGGTAAATGAGCGTAAGATTCTCTTCTACAATTACCGGTAGGTTGCATTCCCATTAATCTGGCATTGAGTTTATCTTGCATGTAATTGACTAAAACACCATCCTCAATGAGGGTTGTATATTGGCTGGGTGTACCTTCATCATCGATAGTTAAAGAGCCGCGCCTATCTTTTAGAGTGCCGTCATCAACAACTGTAACGCCTTTTGCGGCAACCTGTTGTCCAATTAATCCAGAAAAAGCAGAAAGCCCTTTGCGGTTAAAGTCACCTTCTAAACCATGGCCAACGGCTTCATGTAATAGCACGCCTGGCCAGCCTGGGCCCAGCACAACAGGCATAGTGCCTGCGGGAGCTGCCTCTGCTTCCAAATTAGTTAAGGCCTCGCGAACGGCTTCTCTAGCATAGCCAAGAGCGACATCTTTTTCTGTAAAATAGGAATAGGCAACACGGCCACCACCGCCACTTCTTGCAGATTCACGGCGACCATTTTTATCTTCTACAATGACGCTTACATGAATACTTACAAGAGGGCGTATATCCGCATTTAGTTGGCCATCAAGGCCAGCAATAAGCACTGCCTCATAACATCCACTAAGGGAAGCGTTGACTTGGATTACTCTTGGGTCAATTTTTCTAGCTTCTTTATCAATTGCCTCCAATAAAAGAATTTTTTCTTGTTTAGTCATCCCTTCAATCGGATTAATAGCCTCATAACGGCTTATCGATTTAGGATTGACAGCAATTTTTTGTGATTGCTTTGAACTACTTAATGCAATAGATTTAGCTGCATTAGCTGCTCTTTCTAAAGCGGGGAAAACAATATCATCAGAATAGGCATAGCCTGTTTTCTCACCACTGACAGCTCGAATACCAACGCCAGTTTCAATCGAGAAACTACCGCTTTTAACTTCGGAGTCTTCAAGATACCAAGACTCATATGAACTAGTTTGAAAGTATAAATCAGCATCATCGACATGTTTTCCTGCTAAATTTTGCAATAATTTATCTAATTGTTTTGAATCGAGTGAGGCTGGTTCTAATAATAATTCTTTAGCAATCGATAATGCTTTAGTCATAATTTTACCTTTTAAAGTACATGATGCTCATTAGTTGGAAATTCTTTACGTAAGCGTTTTAGCGTTTTTAAATCAATTTCAGCCGATACTAAACCGGTTCCCTTGTCGAATCTAGTTAATATTCTTCCCCAGGGTTCTATAATCATTGTTGAGCCATAGGTTTGCCGACCATTTTCATGAAAACCACCTTGATTAGCGGCTATCACGTAAGATAAATTTTCAATCGCTCTTGCTCTTAATAAAATTTCCCAATGTGCGTCACCCGTGATAGCTGTAAAGGCAGAAGGTACAGTAAAAATATCAGCGCCTTTTTCAACCAATTTTCGATATAGCTCTTGAAAACGTAAATCATAGCAAACTGTTAGACCAACACAACCAATTGGAGTATCTACAATAACTAGTTCAGAGCCGGGTGAAATTGTTTTTGACTCATGATGTGCTTCTTTTGAAGAAATTTGTACATCAAATAAATGGATTTTATCATAGCGGGCAGCGCATTTGCCTTTATTATCAAAGACTAAATTAGTTGCCTTGACACGGTTATCTGTGCTTTTAATAGGAATAGTACCGGCAATAATCCAGATATTAAATTTTTTAGCTAGTGCTTGTAGTTGTTCTTGAATAAAGCCTTCACCTAAGTTTTCAGCAATGTTGAATTTATCTGTTTCATGTTTTCCCATAAGGGCAAAATTTTCGGGTAAGACGATTAAATCAGCATTGTGATCCTTGGCTTTTAAAAAAAATTCACTGACTGTATTTAAATTTTCTTGAACAGAAGCAGATGAAACCATTTGTAAGGCTGCGGCAATAGGCATAAGAAATCCGAAAAAAGGCTCTTCTTATAAGTATGGTTTTTCACAGAGAGCCTTGCAAGCTTATTCCGTTTTATTTGCTAATTTTAGTAATAAAGATTTAATTTCAAAAATACGTTCTTCGGTGTTTTGGCTATCTAATTGAAAGCGAAGATTAGTTGGGCCTTCCATTTTGTAGCGCGCTGCTTGTAATTGTATAAGGCTAATTAGAATGGCGGGATCAATATCTGGTTTTTCGTCAAAATCAATTTTACCTTGTTGCCCGCCAACACTAATTTTATTAATGCGTAAATCGGCAGCAATTAATTTAAGTTCGGTAACCAAAATCAAATATTTTGCAGAATCAGGTAAGAGACCAAACCGGTCAATCATTTCTATTTGCAATTCGCGTAATTGTTCTTTGCTTTTCGCATTGGCGATGCGTTTATACATAATAAGGCGTGTATGTACATCACCTATATAACTATCAGGTAAGTTTGCACTAATGCGTAAGTCAATTTCAGGGCCTTGGTGAAAGGGCGTATCTAATTCGGGTGTTTTTCCTGCTTTAAGATCAGCAACTGCCTTATCAAGCATCTCCATAAATAAATTAAAACCAATTGCATGCATATTACCACTTTGATCTTCACCTAAAAGCTCCCCCGCACCTCTAATTTCTAGATCATGAGTTGCTAAAGTAAAGCCTGCGCCTAAATCCTCAAGTGAAACAATGGCCTCCAAACGTTTAACTGCATCATTGGTTAGCATTTTAGCGTTGGGTGTCAATAGATAGGCATATGCTTGATGATGTGAACGACCAACGCGCCCCCTTAATTGGTGGAGTTGTGCTAAGCCAAATTTATCTGCTCTATCGATAATAATGGTATTGGCGGTAGGAATATCAATGCCTGTTTCAATAATGGTTGTGCAAACAAGCACATTAAAACGGTGATGATAGAAATCAGACATAATGCGCTCAAGTTCTCTTTCAGGCATTTGCCCATGAGCAAATTTAACCTTGGCTTCGGGTACTAAAATATTGATATCTTCGCAAATACGGCCAACAGTTTGGACATCATTGTGTAAAAAATAAACCTGCCCACCCCGTAAAATTTCTCTTAAAATCGCCTCTCTTAAAATAGAATCATTGCGTTCCTGCCAAAAAGTTTTAACAGCTAATCTTTTGGCGGGTGGTGTTGCTATTAGTGAAATATCCCGAATGCCCGCCATTGCCATATTTAGTGTTCTGGGAATGGGGGTTGCCGTCATTGATAAAATATCAACATGGGTACGCAGTGATTTAATATATTCTTTCTGTTTCACGCCAAATCGATGTTCTTCATCAATAATAAGCAAGCCTAGATTATGAAAGGATACGTTTTTTTGAAAGAGTTTATGCGTGCCAATAACTATATCAATTTTACCTGATGCTAATCCTGCTAATACGGCTTCGGATTCTTTAGCGCTGCGAAAACGTGACAGCAAATCAATATTGACTGCAAAATCAGCAAAACGATCACGGAACGATTCAAAATGTTGGCCTGCCAATAAGGTTGTAGGTGCTAATATACACACCTGCTTGCCATTTTGCACGGCGACAAAAGCGGCACGCATCGCGACTTCCGTCTTGCCAAAACCCACATCACCACAAATTAATCTATCCATAGGCTTGCTTGACTGCAAGT
>JAIUOG010000030.1 GCA_020161725.1 Pseudomonadota bacterium | reverse complement strand
GATAGAGGAAAGCAAGGGATCTGAGCTTGCGAGGAGGTTGTATGTCGAAGTTGAATAAAAATATTCATGACCAAGCAGAAGGTTTGCGTGGTATAGAGCGCTCAAAACCGGTAAAAGTGATTGCTGTCACAGCAGGCAAGGGTGGGGTTGGTAAATCCAATGTATCTGTCAATCTTGCTATAGCCTTAGCCAAAAAAAATAAAAAGGTATTTTTGCTTGATGGCGATTTGGGGCTTGCTAATATCGATGTCATGCTTGGCCTGCATGCTCGATATAATTTATCACATGTAGTACAGGGTCGTTGCCATTTAAGCGATATCCTATTAGAAGGGCCTCAAGGTATTAACATTATTCCAGCAGCTTCTGGTACAGAATTTATGACCCAATTAAGTCCATCTGAGCATGCAGGGATTATCGATGCCTTTAATGAACTTACTGATGATGTCGATTACATGATAATTGATACCGCTGCTGGTATTTCAGATACGGTTTTGAGTTTTGTGCGTTCTTCACAAGAAATTATCGTGGTTGTTTGTGATGAACCGACTTCATTAACGGATGCATATGCTTTAATTAAAGTAATGTCTAAACGTTATGAATGGACTCATTTTCATATTCTAGCCAATATGGTGAGATCGACCAAAGATGGTCGTGAACTTTATAATCGCTTATATCGAGTTGCTGAGCAGTTTTTAAATGTCAGTTTAAATTATTTAGGGCCAATTCCTTTTGATGAAAAGGTGCATGAGGCAGTAAAAGGGCAAAAACCAGTCTCTATTGCCTATCCTAATAGTGCAGCATCCCTTGCTATTAGCGATATTGCAATGAAGGTTGATGGTTGGCCAGCAAAACCCTTTTTGGGTGGAAATACGAGTTTCTTTCTTGAGCGTTTGGTTGCGGGTGTAAGAATATAACAGTTAACGACTTTAGTTATCTAAGGAGACAGTCGTGGACGCTTTGGCTATGTACAGCAAAGTAAATGAACAAACACTTGACTCATTGGTGAAAAGCCATGCCCTTTTGGTCAAACGTATTGCCCATCATTTACTTGGTCGTTTGCCGCATTCAATTCAAATTGACGATCTGGTTCAAGCAGGGATGATCGGTTTAATTGAAGCCTTTAAGCATTATGACTCAACAAAGGGGGCATCCTTTGAGACTTATGCGAGCATTCGTATTCGTGGCCATATGTTGGATGAAGTTCGTCGCAATGATTGGGTGCCTCGTTCTGTTTATCGCAATGCAAGAATGATTGGGGAAGCGGTAAAGATTGTAGAAAATCGCCTAGGTCGTGATGCTAAAGATCAAGAAATTGCTGCTGAACTTAATTTAAGCTTGGATGACTATTTTGAAATGCTTAAAGATTCAGCGGGCTCACAATTATATGGCTTTGAAGATTTAGGGGTTAGTGACGACCATCTACATGATGAATTTGGCGAGCAAACTGAACCGCAGGCTAAAGTGTTGCGCGATGATATGGAAAAACATTTAGCTGATATCATGGATAGTTTACCCAAAAATGAAAGACTTGTTTTATCGCTTTATTATGAGCAAGATTTAAATTTAAAAGAAATTGGTGAGATTCTGGGTGTCAGTGAATCAAGAATATCGCAGATACATAGTCAAGCAACACTAAGAATTAGGGCACGGTTGCCTGAATATAAATAGGAATAAGCTATGGATAGTTTAACTCTACTTGGTTTGTTAGTAGCCTTTCTTGCTATCGTGTTAGGGCAAATGTTTGAGGGTGGTGATTTTCATTCCTTACTTAATCTTGCAGCTTTATTTATTGTACTGGGCGGAACGCTAGGGGCTGTTATGATTCAGACCCCTTTTCCTACTTTTAAACGGGCTTTTCAAATTTTACCCTGGATTTTTAAGCCTCCTAGACTTTCTTTTGAGAGCAGTCGTGTTCAGCTTTTAGAATTAGCCAGACGAGCGAGACAATATGGTTTATTGTCACTTGAAGATCATATGGAAAGAGAAAAAAATCCCTTAATGCGCCAAGGCTTAGAATTATTAGTCGTAGGTGTTGATAAACAAAATATAAGACAGGTTTTAGAATCAGAATTATTACGCTGTGAAGAGCAAGATTTGCGCGCAGCTCATGTATTTGAAAGTATGGGCGGCTATAGTCCTACTATCGGTATTTTGGGTGCTGTTTTAGGTTTGATTCAAGTAATGCGTAATTTGGCAGAGCCAAGTGAATTGGGTGCAGGGATTGCAGTTGCTTTCGTGGCGACTATCTACGGTGTTGGTTTAGCTAACCTTCTTTTTTTACCGATAGCAAATAAAATTAAAAGCTGTATTGCCAATCAAATTCATCATGATGAGATGATAATTGAAGGTTTAGTTTCAATGGCCGGCGGCGAAAGTCCCAATATGCTAAACTTAAAGCTAAATAATTACGGACAACATCAAAATAATGCGAAGAAAAAAGAAACAAGTTGAACATGAAGATACGCATCGCTGGGTAGTCTCTTATGCAGATTTTATTACCCTTTTATTCGCTTTTTTTGTGGTGATGTATGCTATTTCTTCAGTAAATGTTTCCAAATATAAATCCTTAGCAGAAGGCATGCATACCGCTTTTACTGTCAAAAATAAGGCAAAGGCGACTGCTGAGGTTGCTGATAAAAAAGAAGATAATACTGCAGTTGAAAGTCCTATTGTTAAAAAAGACCAGTTTGCTCAATTGATAGAAGCTTTATCTAATTTACAAGACTCTGATTATCAGATGAATCCTAAAAATGGCTGGGTTGAATTGGATATTAAAGCAGGTGCCTTATTTGATAGCGGTAGCGCTGATTTAAGACCGATTGCAGTTATTAAATTAATGAAACTAGCCTCCACAGTGAAAGATCTGCCTTATCCTCTAGCTATTGAAGGTTATACCGATAATATGCCGATAGAAACACCGCAGTTTCCCTCTAATTGGGAGTTATCTTCCGCGCGAGCTGCTGCCGTAGCTCGTACTTTGTCTAGCTTTGGTGTATCGCAAAATCAATTAACTGTAACAGGTTATGGTGAGCAATATCCTGTCGCTTCCAATGAAACTGAGGATGGAAGGTCAAAAAACAGGCGAGTCAGTGTTATTATTGCTCGGGATAAAATGGTGCCACGCTTGCTAAACCCTGAGTTAAGCCATACCAATAAAAAGGAAAACAAATGAATAGCTTATTAATCGGCAGTTTTTTTATTTCTCTTGTATTAGCAAAAATATTATTTAGCCAATGGAAAGGTTTTAGAAAATTAAAAAAAGAAGCACAAGATTTAAAAGATGCCTTTGATGAAATTAAGCTCAACCATCATTTATTAGTTAATGCTGACTTAAGTTTTGGTAAACAGATTGCTGAAATTAATAAACAAATTTTAAGTCTGGATAATCATTTACAGCAGCTTGAAAATAAAAGGGATAATGACGGCGGCTATCAACATGCTTTACGTATTTTAGAAATGGGTGGTTCCCGCGAAGAGATTATCGGTAATTGTCATTTATCCAATGCAGAAGCAGAGCTTTTAATGAATTTAAGTGCTTATAGAATGGCGATTAAAAAGCAGCAATCAGAGGTTTGATTTACTTAGGTATCTTTAATTTACCCTAGATAAGCCACTAGATTACTAATTTGTTAACTTAAGCTTTTTTTAATATTCGTCATTTATACTACATAGACAGAATAGAGAGAGAAGTATGCCAGGTAATAAACCAAAATTGCCTATAAATCACCTCAAAAAAGAAGTTCTTAAGGCCTTATTTAGGGATTTATTGGCTGATGTAGAAGTTGACAAGCAAGTTCAGCGTTCTCAATTAGCTGTAAAACATAATAAAAAAATTATAGAAAAAAAGGGTGAGCCCTTTGTTAAATATTATGAAGGTTCTATTCCAGTAGTGACATCGAAAACTCGAAATTTTTCCCAAAGGCTTTGTTCAGTGGGTGTTAATGAAGAACGAGAAATTATTTTACTAGAACCTACCGATATCCTTTTAGATGCACGCTATAAACTATTAAAACAAGCTATTGCAGATGAGCGATCTATTGAAGCTATTTTGCATATGATAGCTAATTTTACAAAAGAGACATGTTTTCCTAATAAGAAACCTGACGATTTTATTAAAGAAGAATTAAAAAATAAGGATAATCAAGGTTTTATTCCTTTATCTAAATTTGTTGCAAAAGGGCAAGGTGTATGCCGTCATCATGCTTTATTAAATGCTTATTTTCTATCTCGTTTAGTGAAAGATGGTATATTAAAAGGTCATGTTATTCATCATCGCCAAAATTTAAAAGGTGGCGCTCATGCTTGGAATTTATTTCGAACTCCTAATGGACAATTTTATTCCTTAGATTCTCTATGGGGAAAAGTGATTCCAATTTCTGATAATCCTAAATTGATGGATAAAACCTATGGCTGTGATTTCCAAAGAATAATAAAAAATAAATATCCCCCTGAAGTTTTTAAGTTAAATATTAAAGAAACATTAGAAGAAATTAAGAGACAAATTGAACAAGGCAATTTTATTGTCGGTAATTTAGGGTTTTTCAATTTATCGTGTATTTCAGGTAAAAAGCTAACCCTTGAAAGTGGTGAGCAAAAGCGAGTTCCTCATCGTGTCTATGATATTTATCAAAAAATCCTTAATAAAGAAAAAATAGATGAAAAAAAGGTTTGGGAATTCATAGTTAAAGCTGCAAAAGAAGCGGTAGAAAGCCCAAGAATAGGCCGTGATATTTCAACGACTCAATTTTATCAACATATACTTAATATAATTGGTAATAATTTGGAGGTTGAACAGGTAAAGAAAGGGCTTAATTTTTAGTTTCTGTTTTTATAAATGCGCCTAAATCTCTCAATGGCAAAGGGGGACAATAATAAAATCCTTGGGCAAAATGGCAGCCTAAAGATTTAATTAATGTATTTTGTGCTGAGTTTTCAACCCCCTTTTGAATGACTTGCAAATTTAAATGATTAGCAAACTGAATAATGCCACTGATAAAGGCCTGATTTTTAGGCTGTTCTTCTAAGGTATGTAAAAAGTTTTGATCGATTTTTATCATATTGATGGGAATTTCTAATAGACGGGTCAAAGAAGAATGAACGCTGCCGTAGTTATCTAGACTTAATTCAATACCACAACTTCGAATGAATTCTAAATTAGCATCTAAATTACGGTATCGAACAGTTGAAACTTGTTCAGCAATATCCAATACAATCAAATTATTATCAATATTTGAGGCGTCAATATATTCACAAATTTCATGAACAAAATTTTGATCATTAAGCTGCGACAAAGCAATATTAATCGATAATTTTGCGTTCGAAAGGGATTTCATAGTTCGGTCATAATCTTTCAAAGCTTGTTTAACTACCCAAGAACTAATTAAGCCTAAGGTGCCAGTTTGTTCTGCTATTGGGATAAATTCATTGGGTGAAATAAAGCCATGTTTGGGGTGATGCCAGCGTATAAAGGCTTCAAAACCTACTATTTTTTTTAAATTAATATTAAATTGAGGTTGGTAATCAATATGGAATTGATTTGATAATTCGGCTAGTTTTAAATCTTTTTTTATCGCTTTCAATCTTTTTCTTTGATAATTATTCTGTGAGTCAGCAAAAAGCATAAATTGATTTTTACCGTCTTTTTTAGCCTCATACATGGCTATATCGGCGTTTTTCAATAAATCCGTACTGGTTAAGCCATCCTTAGGATAAAAACTAATACCAATACTGCAGGACGTTTCGATATGAAACTCGCCTAATTCAAAGGGACTGGCTAAGGCTTTATTTATTTTTTCAGCAATTTTAATACTATCCTCTAATTTAGATAGTTTAAGTAAAACAACAAACTCATCACCACCTAATCGAGCAATAAAATCGCTTTCTCTTAAACAACCGGCAATCCTTTTGCTTAAGGTTTTTAAAAGCTTATCACCAATATCATGGCCTAAATTATCGTTAACTGACTTAAAGTTATCTAAATCGATCAGTAAAAGGGCTAATTCAGTATGCGTTTTTTTGGCAGATGATAGCCAAAGATTAAATGTGTTTTCAAAAAATTGACGATTAGCAATGTTAGTAACTCGGTCAAAATGGGCTAAATCTCGCATTTTTTCTTGAGCATATTTTAATTCAGTTATATCGACTGCATAAAGGTTAAGCTCCGAAAAACGGTTTAGCCAAACGGAGGTAAATAAATAGGTTTTATCTTTGACTGTAATTTCATTTCTTACCACTTTTTTCTGTGGGGTTTTAAGGTTAGGTTTGCTGAGTAGTTTTTGCGGTATTTTTTCTTTACTCAAAGACCAATATTCAACAATATCGCGGCCTGCATTATTGGTATAAATAATCTCTGTTTTTTTTTCCTCTAAACTAATTCGTATAATTGGATTGGGGCTTTTTTCAGCCAGGCTTGCTAAAAGCTGCAATTTCTTATGGGATAAAAGGCGTTCTAATTCTAAGCTCAGTCTGTCGATGAATAATTTAAAAAGGGTTTTATTTAAATAGGTAACATCAATATTATGAGCTGACATTACAATAAATAAGCCTATTACTTCGTTTTCAGAGTTAATTAAAGGCCCGCCAAGATAGGAATGAATATTTAATTCTTGTAATAGAAAATCCTTAGGAAACTCTTCTTGTACATTGCCATTAAATAACTTAATTGCTTTTTCGGTCGTTACATTTTCACAAGGGGCGTGAAGTAAGGAATAAGAAATATTTTTTTTCTTTTTGCCTTCGAAAAAATGGCTAACACTATAAGCCATTTTTTTATCTACTAAATTAACTAGGGCAAATTCAGCGTTGAATACAGTAGAGGCTAATTTAGCTATATCATCCACGACTTTTTTAATCTGGGCGTGATGGGTAAGCCTTGCTAAAGACCAAAGTACCCATTCAAGGGTTTTTTGTGCAAGGATATCGGCAATTCTTACTATGATAGCTTTTTGACTGTCAAAAAAACTTCGATTAAAAGACACTTGAAACGCTTTAATAGGGCGTTTGCCTTCTTTTTCTATCCAATCAAATTGTTGAGGTTCCCCCTGAGTGCTCATTTTGAAATGGTCGACTGCCGAATTGTATAATTGTTTAATTTGTAATTTATTTAAGTGAAAAAAAGATTTAAAAGTTTTGCCAAGGCTATTGGGGGGTAGAGAAAAAAACTGTTTAGCTGAATCATTAAAATAAAGTATTTCACCTTTATAGGTTAAAATAATAATAGGATTATTATGGCGCGACATCGTCAAGAGCTCATCACTATTTTCAGAATGATCTGTTTGCATAGGAATCGATATTTTTTCTAAGGCCATAAATTTCTATCTCAATCTTTTCCCTAATTATAGTAATTAATTTAGTCTTTTGCCTTTCTATCTCATCAAAATACCCTCTGTGCGTCCCAAGGGTAGGAAAGTGATTGTATTAAAGGATTTTGATGCTCATAAAACAACAACTGTTCTCAGAATAATAAAAAAATAATAAAGATAAACAGTTTAACAACTAAACTTTTTTTCCAATCGACCGAATAGCTATTTATAAAACACTGTATTTTGAAAAATTTGCGTGAAAAGTTTTAAAAAAAAACATTTATGCATAGTTTTTGCATAAAGAATAATAGCTAATGTCGGAGAAACATCATGAAAAAAATAATATTAGTGATGGCAATGTTAACAACAGGTTATGCAGAGGCAGCTAATTATTACGGAACGGATCTCTGTGCTTATTCTGATTATCAATGTTTTAAAATTACAGGTGGCCAAAGTTGGGAAAAGTTATTCCCTGACGAGGAGCAGCGCGATATCGTTCAGCGTTTAAATCGCTCCTATAATAATTTATGGTCAGGAAAAACAATTGTCGTGCCTCGCCAGCTAGCTAATAAAAATTTACTTGATTTTGCTCCCTTTCCTTTAAAAATAGATACTCAAGGTGAGAAGCAAGTGATTGTTGACCAGGATAAACTTGCTTGGGGTGCTTATGGGGCAGATGGCAAATTAGTGAAATGGGGTCCTATTTCTTCTGGTCGTGATAAATGTTCTGATTCTAACCGTTCTTGCCGGACCTTAACCGGAATTTTCCGTTTTTTCTCTAAAGAAAATGAAAAATGCCGTTCAAATGTTTACCCCGTTGGTAAAGGTGGTGCCAAAATGCCTTTCTGTATGTATTTCCATAAAGGTTTTGCAATGCACGGCTCTCAAGATATACCAGGCTACAGAGCAAGTCATGGATGTATAAGAATGTTTACCCGAGATGCGGAATGGTTAAACCATAATTTTGTTGAAGTTTCAAATGCTGGCAACAATTATGCAGGGACAAAGGTAATCGTTCGTCCTGTTATGTTTAGCGGAGGTCAATCATGAAAAAGCTAACGAAAAAAATAATGGTCATGAGTCTCTTTGCTGTAGTTACTTCAACGTCTTTTGCTGCTAAGGCAGCCAAAGATGAGAATAGTGCGCCAACAGGTTGTAGAGATTCGGGTTATCAATTTGATTTAAAAACCTTGGAATTAATGCCTGGATATCGTGATGATAATCAGTCCATGTATTTTTTATATAACAAAGCGAATACAGCGATTAATTTATTCCAAATGCGTGGTGAGGATAGCGCCCATAGTGCTTATTTAAACCATGTTATTGGAGCACGTCAGTGGGCAGTTTTATCAACTAATGAGAAAAAAGTAAGATTCGTTTGTACGGTTGCTAACTCAACTTCTCAATATGGTGATGTAATTGATTGCGGGCAAAATATTCAAGTCTGTGAATACACCAATGTACGTTACGGTTTAAACAACCGAGGTAATTACTGGTTAGTGAATTCTAATACTAAAAACTCAGCCATTAATGAGGTTGTGCATTATGGGATTATTCCCGGACGCTAATTGATGTAACTAATTGAATGTTATATTTTATTATTAAAGAATCGTTAAATACGACACAAATAGAAAGGGGTCTAAAATGAGATCATTTATGCCATGGGCTTATCTTTTAGCAACAGCAGGAAGTCCTTTCGCTTTTGCAATGAATGGTGTGGAAGCTTACCGTCAAGGTAACTACCCCTTGGCTGCAGAGACACTTATTACTGAATCAGCAAATGATCCTATTGCAAATTATTACTTAGGCCGGATGTACCTTTATGGCTATGGCCAGTTAAAAAATGACCCCTTAGCCTTAAGCTTTTTTAATAAGGCAGCGGAAAAGGGTGTTTTGGATGCCCAATTGCTTTTAGCTAAAAAAGCCTTAAATGAAAAAGATTTTGAAAAGGCGTTAACTTGGTTTAAAAAAGCAGCAAGCCAAAATGACATTAATGCTGAAATGTATTGTTCAGCGGCTTACCGTTTTGGCGTTGGCACGAAGAAAAATATCGATTTAGCTAGAAAATATTATATCGATGCTGCTCGCAATGGAAATAACTTAGCCCAATATGCTTTGGCCATGGATTTCTTAGATTCAAGAAATTTAAGAAATAAAAAAGTGGGACTTAGTTGGTTGATGAAAGCAGTAGCTGTAGGCAACGTGGATGCAGAAGCAAAATTAGGTGAGCTCTATTTAGGTAGCCCCGTTGTGAAGGCAGCTCCTGAAAAAGCGATTCCGCTTTTAGTCAAAGCGGCTAATCAAAATTCAACTGCTGCAATGATAACCTTGGGGCAGCTTGCGATTAAGCAAGACCAGCTAGATACAGGGATTGATTGGCTGAAAAAGGCATCTAATTTAAAAGATATGAAAGCGGATTTAGCTTTAGCAACCCTTTATACTAACCCCAAGTCCAAACTTTATAATGTAAATGAAGGTTTTATGTGGACGCTAAAAGCGGCTCAAAATGGTTCTAAAGACGCAGCGCTTGCTTTAGCTTCGATGTATAAAGAGGGAAAGGGGGTTACTGTTAATGCAGGTTTGGCCACAGAATGGCAAGAAAAAGCTAAAAAGTTAGTTAATTTATCGCAGGTTTCTGATAATAGCGAAGAACTTGCTGCTAAATGGTTATCAGAAAATCATCTTAATAATTTAAAAGAATTGTATCCCTTAGGTGGAATTTATAATAATTGGCAAAATAAAAAGGCCTTACAAGCCAATAATTATAACAAAGCGCCTCAAATGGATATGGTCAATCGCAATGAGATTTTTAAACCTCAATTTAAAATGACAATTCCATCCGAGGTTGCTATTAACGATTATTTTGATTTAGTCGCTCCTTATTTAAATAGTAAACAAGGGGAAAATTGGTCTTTTCCTCATTATGCCTTGAATAATCAAATTCAAGCCTTACAAGAAAGCCATTCTTTTGTTTTAAAGGATAAAAAGAATAGTTTTGTTATGGATACTGGTAGAAGACAGCTGAATGAGGATAGCATAGGCTTTAATTATTTAGCTGAAAAGACAAAGGATTGGCAAAAAGAGGCGAATTATCAAGCTGTTTTAAGTCAACTTTATGGGCAGGCTATTTTGGGCAATTCTAACGCGCAATATGAGCTTGGACAGCTTTATCAATATGGAATTGCGGTTCTAAAAAGCCCTGAGCAGGCTTTAGTTTATTATCAACTAGCTGCTGCTCAACAAGATTTACGTGCTGAATATAATATTGCCCTTATCTATCTTCAAGGCCAAACTAATCCTTTGGATTATCAACAAGGGGTGAACTGGTTAACTGATGCGGCCTTTAAAGGTAACGTCTATGCTCAATATGCTTTGGCTAATATCTATGATAAAGGTTTTAAAGATAAAGAAGGTAATTTAGTTATTCAGCCTGATAAGCAACAAGCCATGGCCATGTATTATCTTGCTTCTTCAAATCGTTATGGTCCTGCTGAATATAATTTAGCTGAATATTTAGTTAGACAAAGACAAAGCGGTTTAACTGTGGCTGCAAAAGAAAATAGAGCTAAATTAATTAGACGTCTTTATGCTGGTGCTGCAAACCAAGGGGTAGCAGAAGCAGGCTTACCTCTGGCTTTCTATAATGCGATGGACTCCGATGTAGAAAGACAAAAAGAGGCCTTTGCTGTCGCTAAAAAAGAAGCTAAAAAAGGTAATAAAGAAGCGGCACTTTTACTCGGTATGCTGTATGACAGAGGGGTTTCTGTACCACAAAACCAATCAGAAGCCTTATATTGGTTCCAACAGGCTGGCATGGGGCCTGTTAATGATTTTATCTTAGGAACTTATTATAGTGCTGGAATAGGTATTGCTAAAGATAAAGAAAAGGGTAGAGCTTTATTACAACAGGCTGCCAATGCTGGTTTCTCTTACGCCAATTTAAACTTAGCTATCTTAAAAGCGAAAGCAGGCGAGGATTTCTTACCTGATTTACAAAAATCGTATGAGATTGGTAATGCGAAGGCTGGTTTATTATTAGCAGATAATTATCTTGCTAATAAAGCATCAGATGTATCCAATATGCAACAGGCTTTAACAATCTATGAAGGTTTGGCTGAAAAAGGTGATAAGGATGCCGAGCTTAAATTAGCTTATCTTTATGATACTGGTTTAGCGGGACAACAAGATATAAATCAAGCTACAAAATGGTATGGTCTTGCTGCAGAACAAGGGCAGCCTATCGCGCAATATCTATTAGGGCAGGTTTATCAATTAGGTAAAATTGGTAAATCACCTAATTATGCCGAGGCAAAGAAATGGTATAAGCTGTCAGCCAAAAACTATCCGAAAGCAAGTGTAGCTTTAGGATTTGTTTATGAAACAGTGGAAGATAATTATCCTAAGGCTATGGAAAATTATGATAGTGCAGCGAAGGCAGCGAATCCTGTAGGCCAATTTAACTTAGGCTTGATGTATGAGGATGGTAAAGGAATGCCAGTTAATCAAGACAAGGCTAAAGATCTTTATTCTAAAGCCTCAGAAAAATTTAATGCCGCTGCAACAGATGAGTTAGCCTCAATGTACTTCAACGGTAATGGCGTTGAACGCAATGAACAGCAAGCATTAGCACTTTATAAAAAAGCAGCAGCTTTGGGTGATAGTGGGGCCTTATATCAATTAGGTTTGTTGTCAGAAACAGGTGTGGCAACTAAGCTTGACTTTATAAAGGCAATTTCTTACTACGAAGAAGCAGCGAGAAAAGGCAATATCAAAGCGAAATTAGCTTTGGCGAGAATGTATCAATATGGTTTAGGGGCACCGAAAAATCTGGCTTTAGCTGCAAACTTATATAAAGAATTAGCAGCAACAGATAATGCTTATGCCCAGTACCAACTGGCACTTATCTTATTAAATAGTGCTGATAAAGCCAAAAATGAAGAAGCAAAACATCTTTTACAGGAAGCCGCAGTGAATGGCAGCCAATCAGCGCGTAAGATGTTGCAATGGCAAGCAGCTCAACAGCAAGTACGCACGAGCTTTATTGAACCAATAGCAATTAATCAAGCACCTATACTTGCAACTCAGCCTGCGAATATGATGTATTTGGATGCGTTGAGTGAGTGGAATAAAGGAGATGAAGACTTGTCTCGTTTAATCTTAAATCGCTTAATGACAGAGTTTCCTCAATACATGCCAGCCAGAAGAGCGTTTGAACAGCTAAATCAACATTCCACAGGTATTTCAGTGGTTTTCAATGATAAAAAATAACACCGCAAGAACGAAAAAACCGGCTTAAAGCCGGTTTTTTTATTTAATCTTTAAGTTTTAAGCTGTTAATGCTTTAACTTTAGCGCTAAGACGGCTATTAATACGTGCAGCTTTGTTCTTATGAATTAGACCTTTAGCAGCAGCTTTATCAACAATAGGTTGAGCTTTAGCAAAAGCAGCTATTGCCGCTTCTTTATCTTGCGCTTCAACCGCTTTGATAACATTTTTAACATAGGTACGGTACATTGAGCGTCCGCTAGCGTTGTGCTGGCGTAACTTGATGTTTTGGCGGGCGCGCTTAATCGCAGACTTAATATTTGCCACTTAACAATCTCCACTAAATTCAGGTATCACAAAAGCGACCTATCATGCCTAAATGTCACTATTTTGTCAAGATGTATAGTACATCTATCTATGTAAATTTAGATCTTACTACGTCTTTAAGCTTTTAATGCCTAATAAGACCGTAAACATAATCACTTATTATTTGTCTATACTTGAATTATTAATGATCATTGAGGGTTTTTTTATGCCTTTTTCAAATATTGATGATTTAGTAAAAGAAGCGATGAAGGTTGATAAAAACGAATTGTCTAAAAATGACTATGGTTTTAGTGTAAGTGATAATAATCGTTTAAGTGTGCAATTTTTCTCGGAAAGCTCCTATAACGGGCCTCGTTTGGAAGATTTTCAAAAAAGATTAAAGGCAGTGTATGAAACAGCCATCATGATTATTGAGAAGGATAAATCATTATCTAATCTTGAGGTGGAGGCAAAAAAAGCAAAACTTGCCGAACTTAAACAAGTGATTGAAGAAAAAATTAATAGAGAATGTGTTATTCCACCTATTAGTTTTGATGATTTAGTTAGCAGCCAAGATTATGTCATTCAAAAAATCAATATTGCTGGACATCATCTACGTCAATTTTTATCCAATGCTGTGGAATTAATATATCCTAATCAACCTAATTTAGAGCAAGCCTTAGCTGATTTCCAAATTGCTGAGGCTAATTATACGGCAGGAAAAAGTCGCCCTGATTTTCTTAATCTTTATACAATAAAACACAATGGACAAGAGCATGTTAGATTAAGTGCTCAAAGAGTGATCGGCAATATTATTCCTAGTACAAAACGTGATGAAGACAAACTTGCCAATTTTGTTGAAGTCGCGATTGGTGGTAAAACCGTTGGTGCAGATGGCAAGGAAAAGATTGAAATTGATTTTACAGGAAAGCGCCATAGTTCTTTTACGCCAATTGCTATAAAGGACAAAATCGAACGACGTGTTGGTGCTACTGTTGCTGTTAAAGATATGTTTGCTGAAATAGCAAGGCAAAAAAAGAATGATCCTAAGCAGGCAGGAAAAGGTCATTCCGAAGAAAATCCTATTATTCTTGATATCGCTTCCATCTCTTTATTATCGCCTCTTCGTGGCGATAAATTTTTACTTGCAAATCAATCTGAACAGAGGCAATTAAAAGAAAGTCGAGATGCTTTGATGAGATACAATAATCGGCCTGTTAAATTAATGATAGATGGCGAAGTCGTTTTTGTTAAACCTAAAATTAATTTAATGACAGAGCCAACCAATGCGCATGGTTTGGTAGCAAGAAAAGTAACTTCATGGATGAATAAACTGAGCCGTTTTTTTACTTCAAAAGAAGCAATTCAAGGCTTGGAAGAAGCGGTTAATGCAAAAGGTATTTATGATTTTTTAAATGATACAAGACAATATATTGAGGCGCATTTAAATACGGCAGAGTATCTGGCCAACCCTGTGATGAGCCAAGTTGCAGCTAAATATAACGAGTTAATGAGTGCTTATGATAATAGTCCTGCTTATCAAAAAGCCAATAATAAATTAAAAGCTTTATTGGAAGAAGCAGGGCCAGAACTATATCAAGAATTAGAAAATGCAGAAAATGCCTACCTAACTGCTGTATCAAATGGAAATCAATTTAGAGAAAATTATATAAAAGCAGAAAAGGCCTATCAAAATGCCTCTTCTCCAGCTGAAAAAAGTAAAGCTAAAAAAGAATATAAGGATGCTTTAGCAAACCTAGAAGTGCATGAAAAAAAATTAAGAAAACCTTATGACGATGCCTTAAAGGCCGTGAGAAAGCATGAACAAAAATTAAATGAAGCTTATTCTCAGGTTGATATCGAAAGAAGGAAAATTTTTGAAAAAAATGTAAATAATTATCGAGATTTAGAAACCATGATTCTAGGACATGGTGATGTGATGAGAAAAGGAACGCCAGAGGTAGAACGAAAATTATTTTCTATGATGCAAATGGCTCTTCAGGCTGAGGCGATTCATTTTAGTGATAATAGACGTCCTCATGAATTTGCTTCCCGTTTTCTTATTGCTAATCAAGCGATGGGCAAGGACGTCGATTGGTACTGTAAATCAGGTGAAGATAGAACCGGCAGACAACAAAATTTCCTAGAGGAGCTTTTTGCTTATAAGGCGCTATATGATGATTTTCCCCGATATGATTATGTGAAAGGCAAGGTTGTTAAAACGGCAAAGGAAAATCAACAAACAATAGCGAAAACGGTTGCTGAGTTTTCGGTTAGCCGTGATATTAGTGGTGAAAATGCTTTTGGGGCTCGCGGGATACAACAATCAAGTGGTCTTAGTGTAAATAAAGGCCTTGCTAATGAAGCAAGTTTAGCTTTGGCTCATTTAGCTAAAAATTCATTGTATTCAGCAAGTCAAATTGAAGAGTTAAGAAAACCGTCTAAGCGTGGTTTGGTTAGAAATCAATTTGTATCTGATTTATTTAGTTTAGATTCCGAATTTAAAATAAATGCTAAAGCCTGGCATGATTTTAAATCATTAGACACAAATCAAAAGTTATCCGATATTGAGATTTTAACATCTAGAGCAAATGATTTATTTAGAAGAATGGCAGAATTAGATTTGGACAAACTTTTTTATGAATTGTCAGTCAATCCTAATACCGATGTAGATCGTTTACTAGATAAAAATTCGCCCGCATCGATGCCTAAAAATAAAGAATCAAGAGCTGCTTTAAAAAGTTTTATTTTAGAAAATTATCCTAATTATGTTGATATGAAAAATAGGCGTGTCGGATACGAAGTTTTAAGTTGGGCAGAAGGCCAAGTATTTAATATGATCGATGAAATTGATAAGGCAATAAAAACAAAAGACAAAGACCAATTTGATAAAGTCGATGGGTTATTAAAAGAGGCTGAAGAACGTGTTGCTAAAAGCTTAGAGCTTACTTCTTATGATGGAAGCATCAAAAGCCTTATAGGTATTCACCATCAATTGCTTGTTGATGCAAGGCAAGATTTTAACGCTTCCTATCAACAAGAATTTAAGCTGTTACCACCTACTATGGAACAACCTACTGCTACAGTAAAGGATGTTTTAGTTTTAAAAGAAGAGGATGACGTAGCGCTTGCTGATACTTTTATGCAGGGTTTATCGGAGGAGGTTAGTCCGCCAATCACTGAAAATATTTCACAAGAAGCAGTAAGCGAAGATATGGCCAGTTCAGATTTAGATAGTGACCTGCCTTTAGACGATGTTTTGCAAAGCGATTCTTCTTTAGTCGCGGAATCATTAAAAGAAGAGCCTCCAGTTGGTTCTAAGATAGAATCTACTCCCTTAAGGTATATAGAGAAAACATCGATGCCAATATCAAAGGATATTAGTAAGAAAAACCTAGCGGAAGCTTTAAGAGTTTTATCGGCGCATTTTCAAATCTATGCGCATTCTAAAGGACTTATCCAAGAGCATTTAAATGGTCGTAGCAATTACACTGCTAGTTCGCAACATAATTTTTTATCCGATTTTTCAAACATCCATAGTATTCCTAAAGTGGTTCAAACCACAGTGCGTCAATTTAATTTAGAAAAATTATTATTGGGTGGAGAAAATGAAGTAAAAGCGAATATAAAAGACATTACTAAAAATGAAGGGTTACAAAAACAATTAGAATCCTTTTATAAAGATCATCATCATGATTATAAAGAAGTAAACTCCAATAAACAGTTTAATTTTGTTGTGGGTAGAATGCGCGATATGTTGATAAATCTTGAAGGCCAAATAGCCAGAGTAAATCCTGGTGATAAACTCAGTTTTAATAAAGCCTTATTTAACATCAATCAAGCAAGACATGTTCTTCAACAGGCGGTGCAAGATGCAACGAAAGCTAATTTGCCTGCTGAGGTAGCCCTATTAAAATCACAAGCTGAAAGCTTAGATAAGTTAGAAATGAAGCTGCGCGGAGTGGGTCTTTCAGGCTTAAGAGTTACTGTTACTCAACATGATTTGAGTGAGTTTAAGAAATCAGCGCAAGAACAGATAAAAACGGGTAAAGAACAAGCAACAGATATAGAACCCAAATCGATAGTGTTAAAATCTTAGCTATTCTTAAAGTCTAATAATCATTTTGATTATTAGACTTTTATCAGTTATTCCATTAAACCTTTTCGGAAACTCTACTACCATGATGACAGGGGCAGCTCAAGAATGGCAATACACCTGTCATCCTGAAAAATGCGAAGCGATTTGAAGGATCTTGTTGAATGCGAAGTGAAGAATTTTGGAGGTAGTTCGAACCTTGCATTCAAGAAGGTTCTTCGCGAAGCTCAAGAATGGCCGGGAGTTGTCATCTTAATGTATAAGGCCTTTAACATAAGCATCAACATGTTTATCTGAATTGTTTTTATATCCCTTATAGTAAAATCTAGCAATGAGGTTTAGCAAAGGATCGCTAAGGCCATTCAAAAAGGCATAATTAATATTATCTTGGCAATGATGAAGACGATGGTGTTTCATAGAAAGTAATACATAATATTTTTGTAAAAAAATAATTATTTTACTATTCGATGAATTATGGCACCAAAAATGTGAAAGCTCGGCCCAAGAAGATAGAATACCAAAAAGGGTTAAAATAAGATTAAGTTCAGTATTTAAATGAAGCTTCAATTGGATAAGGCATAAAAATACCAAATAAAAAGCAAGCCAAATTTTATGCCCTGATTCATTAAAATAAATTATTAAGGGATGTTTTTCTGTATATTTTAATTTGCTGTGATGTAAATGAAAAGCGGCGATAAAGGGCCCAACTACAGAAGTATATTGCGTATTATTATCCATCATCATATGAATCAGCCCATTAAAAAAATCAGTGGCTAAATAGGCAATAATAAAGCAAAAAATTAATACAAAAAGGCCAGGATGTTGATAGCTTTGAATTAAATTAACTAAGGTAAATCCTTGTAAGCTAATAATGATGATTGCTATTAGCCATTCAAAATTCATGTATAAAGAAAGTTTCTGGTATTTTTCTATAGCAAGCTTAAATTCCTTTGCTTTGTGCTCGATTCTTTGAGCGGTTTCCTTATTTTTAAACATCTAAATTTATCCTTAGCCTTAACAAATAAAAACAATAAGGTGACTATAAAAAAAAAGCTTAAATCCGTATGATAGGTAATCTTTTTTTATACTGTATTGCAATGACTCATGAAACCCCTGTAAAAAAGCAAAGTTTGCTTCATTCAACCTCTTTGGTTTCTTTAATGACCATGATATCACGTATGGTTGGTTTTGTACGGGATATGATAATGGCTCGCTTTTTTGGCGCTGAGGCTGCAATGGACGCTTTTTATGTGGCCTTTAGAATACCTAATTTCATGCGTAGATTATTTGCAGAAGGTGCATTTTCTCAAGCCTTTGTACCGGTTTTAAGTGAGTACCAAAGGACTAAACCGAGCGCTGATGTTCGTATTTTTATTGCTAAAATTGCAGGGCAATTGGGGGCTGTTTTATCAGTGATTACTTTTTTAGGGGTACTTGCAGCACCCTTTATTATTTTTATTTTTGCACCTGGCTTTGGTGAGAATAGCCCTCGCTCGCTTCTGGCAACCGAAATGCTAAGGCTTACCTTTCCTTTTTTAATGCTCGTGTCGATGACAGCGATGGCGGGGGCTGTATTAAATACCTATGGTTATTTTGGCGTTCCTGCTTTTACACCGGTTTTACTCAATATTTCAATGATCTTAGCTGCCTTATTTTTAAGCCCTCATTTAGAGCATCCTGTGGTAGGACTTGCTTGGGGTGTTTTAATTGCTGGTGTCGCCCAATTCTTATTTCAGTTACCTTTTTTATATAATAAGCGCTTGCTAGTAAAGCCCATGCTTGATTGGAAGGACCCAGGAGTAAGAAGGGTACTTAAGTTAATGGTGCCTGCCTTATTTGGTGTATCCATAGCGCAGCTTAATTTAATGATTGATTCGATTTTTGCTTCTTTTTTAAAAGTGGGTTCAGTAACCTGGCTTTATTATACGGATAGATTAACTGATTTTCCTTTAGGGGTTTTTGGTGTTGCTATTGCAACGGTTATTTTACCGCATTTGTCACGTAAGCATGCTGAGCAATCCCTAGAAAATTTTTCAAAAACAATGGATTGGGGGCTTCGTTCCATTTTATTAATAGCCATCCCTTCTAGCCTTGGGCTTATTATTTTTTCTATGCCCTTGATTGCTAGTTGTTTTGCTTACGGAAAATTTAATTTAAATGATCTATTACAAACTCAAAAAAGTTTAATTGCCTTATCTTCTGGCGTCCCTGCCTTTATGATGGTTAAGGTTTTAGCTTCTGGTTTTTATGCGCGCCAGGATATCAAGACCCCTGTTAAAATTGGTGCTTGGGCTATGCTTGCTAATTCCATTCTCTGCGCCTTACTTGTCTACCCTCTAGCTCACGCAGGCCTTGCTTTGGCTTCTGCCCTAGCAGGTTATATTAATTGCGGGATTTTATTAATCCTATTAAGAAAACAAGAGGCTTATAAACCTAAAAAAGGTTGGGGGAAATACTTAGCCCAATTATTTTTTGCTAATCTTATTATGGTAGGCTATTTAATATTAATTAAAGGTGATGTATCTAAATGGTTAGATTTACATGCGGTTTGGCGTCTAAGCTTATTAATGGTACATGTTGTCGCAGCAGCTTGTATTTATCTAATCTGCCTTGCTATCACTGGTATCAAAATCAGCCAATTTCGTGGGCAAATAAAGGAGTAATTTTTAATGTTTTGTGAGTCCTTTTACCAAATCAGTGCAGAAAAAAGTCTGCCTTTATACTTAATAAGCCAAACGGAATGGCTGGAAAAACAAGAAGCTTGGCCGCAAATAGAAAAAAATTATTTTTTAAATATAAAATTCCAGGCCAAAGTCGGTGAATGTTGTTTAATCACTGATGCTGAGGGCAAGTTAATAAAAGCTTATCTTGGCAGTGGTCAAGGGAATGAGGCTTTAGCCTTGGCCCATGCTGCCACACGCTTACCTACAGGCATCTATCATTTACAACAACCGGTATCTGATACGGCTAAACTCATGTGGTCTTTAGCGCAATATCGCTATAGTGCTTATAAAAAGAATATTGCGGAACCTAAAATATTAGTTATAGAGCAAGATAAAATTGAGAAAATTTTAGCTGAAGCAAGGGCTATATTTTTAGTGCGAGATCTGATCAATAGCCCAACTAATGATTTAAAACCCGAACAGCTATCTCAAATAACTAGAAAACTAGGTGAAGATTTTGGGGCTCAATTTGAAGAGTATGTAGGGGAAGAATTATTGAAATCAAATTACCCTGCTGTCCATGCAGTAGGTAGAGCTTCGATTGCTGCTCCGAGGCTATTAAGCCTTAAATGGGGAAAAGAAGAACATCCCTTAATTTCCATTATTGGTAAAGGCGTTTGCTTTGATAGCGGTGGTTTAGACATTAAACCGGCGCCGGCAATGCGTTATATGAAAAAGGATATGGGAGGTGCTGCAACGGCTTTAGGACTTGCTCAATTAATCATGAGTTTTAATCTTCCTATTCGCATCCATCTTTTAATTCCTGCTGTAGAAAATTCGATTGGCCCTGATTCTTTTAGACCTGGCGATATATTGACTATGCGAAATGGTCTTACAGTTGAAATTGATAATACAGATGCAGAAGGGCGCCTTATTTTGGCAGATGCTTTAGTGAAAGCTTCAGAAGAAAAGCCAGAGTTAATTATTGATTTTGCCACTTTAACAGGGGCTGCAAGAACGGCTGTTGGTGCTGAAATAGCCGCTATGTTTACGAATGATGATGCAATAGCTGAAAAATTAAGCCAGTCATCCGCTGTTGTGAACGACCCAATTTGGCGCCTACCCCTTTTTAGTGGTTATGAATCAATGTTTGATTCTTCCATAGCAGATATGGCTAATTCGTCTGCCTCACCTTACGCTGGCGCTATTACTGCCGCTTTATTTTTACAGCGTTTTGTAGACAAGGACATCCCTTGGGTGCATTTCGACCTTATGGCTTGGAATTTGAGTTCAAAAGCAGGTAAACCAGAAGGTGGGGAGGCGATGGCTATGCGAGCTGTAATAGATTATTTATTAAAAACCTATATGAGTTCTTAAGAAGTGCCGACTAAATCTACCATGCAGAAGCTCTTTGAGCTTTCATCCAGGCTTGTATTTTGATGTTTTGCCGTATGTAGTCTGGGTGGAAGTCCGAAGGGCTCTAACCCGGGTTTCGCTTCCCTTGCAAATAACTCTCTTAATATATTTTGACGATTATTTAAATTTTGAGATGATGCTTCTAACAACCAAGATTATTTTTACTTGCCTCATCTTTATATCTCACTGTAATTAACTGATAAATCTGTTCTAATATAATCATTTTGTCTTTACCTATGGCTAGAGCTCGCTTGGGGTTTATATTTCTCTGCAAAATAAGTTCGAGATTCATCCTTTAATAATAATTTTCTAGCATCCATAGTTAGTTGAAACTGGGCAGTGGTTGTCTCGGTTGCTTTATCAGGATGTTTCTCACGAATTACTCTCTTAAAAGCTTCTTTCATAGCGTCAATCGTTGCGTCACTAGCTACACCAAAAATCTCAAAGGGATTTATATCGTTCGTTTCAAAGTATTCCGCTTCTTTTCTTACATCATTTGGTAAAAGACTTAGTTTAGAAGGGCGAGCAAAGAAGCCTTGTGAAGCAGATTTCTGAGCCTTATAAATTTTATATAAATCCTCATTCGATTTAACAATGTCACCCAGTTTAGGATTGGTTTTTAAAATATGAGGAAGAAGTGCATTTTTTGCCAATAAATTAGTGTTAGCTAATATAAAATAAACAAATTTCTTATTTGTACAATGAGAAATATAGATATTCAAAATATCTATTGTGCTTAGTGTGTAGACTAGCTCAGAGCTAAGTATTGCCTGTGCGCCTTTTGTTTTTTCCCTAGCGATTAATAACAATGAATCTATATTTATAAATTCAGGCAAATATTTATATAAATTGTACCATGATATAGCTCTATCTAAATATTTATTATAATTTTCTTTTTTAAGTTCTTGGGAGAAAAATTGTAAGGTTTCTTCAATTTCTACTGGTTCTACTGGTGTAGGTTCAGTTTGCAAGCCCATTGCTTTAATAAATTTAGGGAGAGTCGTGTTATCTAATGAGAAAAAGACGGGGCTTTCAAAGTCTTCCATCAAATAATAAATACTATTAGCTTCTTTTTTTTCATAATCCGCAAGGGATTTATCACCAGTATTAACAACAGTAATACGGAGAGTAGTATTGTTTGCTTTAAAAATATCAATCACTTCCTGTGCATTGTCGATAATAAACGGATCTATAATCCGATCAGCATTTTTCGAGTTATGTATTAAAAAAAAGAGCATATTGCAGCCTAAATTTGATTCTATATGAAAATAATAAGACGCAATTGTTTGTTTTTCAACTTATAGTGAATTTTTTGATATACAATGATGGAAATTCTATCCAAACGACTTCAAAAAGCGAGTATAAAATGGTCAGGAAGAACCTATTCATTCGCCTCGATTATAAATTTTAAGTGTAAATGTAAAGTATAAGATTAAAATTAGCTCTTTCCTTTGAGATCACGGTAAAAATTTTCATGTACACCGAGCGCTAATAAAATTCTTAATGAAGGATTCCACTCATAGGCTAAAAGAAATTGTTGATGATTAATTTTAAATTTATATACATAAACACCTAATAAATCGCCTTTTTTCTCTTCACCAATTTTAGGATTGTTAATAATAGTATGTATAGCTTCATTAACGATTAATTTATGGGCGCTTGGTAATTTTTTATACGCTTTTTTAAAAGCTGGCATTTGCCTTATTTCAATCTTGCTCACCTTCATCCTCAAATTGAAAGGGCTCAGCTAATGACTTATCTTGGAGTTTAGAGAGTAAAACATCCTTAATAAATTCAATGGGTAAATCGGGGTTATCTAAGGCACATTTTCCCAATTTTGCCCAATATTCTATTTGATTTGGAATAGAACGAAATTCGGCCGCAGCCACCTTTTTTGCTTCATAATAAATACTTTCATCAATTCTTATTGGAATGCCCATGATTCACCTACAATAGTTTTTATTTGCTACATTTGTAGTATAGGCTGATTTAAGAAAAAAATAT
>JAIUOG010000029.1 GCA_020161725.1 Pseudomonadota bacterium | reverse complement strand
GTTTTACAAAGGAGAATGGATGTATGTATAACGTTTTAATCACAGGCGCAGGAAAAATTGGAAGTTTAATTGCTTGTTTACTAGCGGATAGTGGAGATTATCAGGTTCATTTAGCCGACATGGAGTTTGAAGGGGCAGATGTTAAACGTCTTTTAGAAGCTTTACCCCAGGTGAAAACAGTAGCACTCGACGTACAAGATAAAGAATCTACTGCAACTTATCTTAAACAAAATAAAATCATTGCGGTAATTTCAAGTCTACCTTATTTCCTCAATATTCACGTGGCAGAGGCTGCAAAAGAAGCTGCAGCACATTATTTTGATCTAACAGAAGATACTTCAGTTACAGAAGCTGTTAAAAAAGTCGCAGAAGGTGCTAATACAGCTTTTGTTCCACAATGTGGTTTGGCTCCTGGCTTTATTAGTATCGCGGCAAATAGCCTCATGCAAGAATTTGATGTTTGTCATCACGCTAAACTAAGAGTGGGTGCTTTGCCACAACGTGCAAATAATGCACTACATTATTCCTTAACTTGGTCAACTGATGGTGTGATTAACGAATATGGTAATCCATGCTTTGGTATCGAAGCAGGCAAACCAATCGTGCTTAAACCATTAGAAGGTAGAGAGTCAATTCAGATTGATGGTTGTGAATATGAAGCCTTTAATACCTCGGGTGGGCTTGGTAGTTTAGCTGAGCTTTATACCGGTAAGGTTCAGACTTTAAATTATAAAACTATGCGGTATCCTGGGCATTGCGAAAAAATGCGTTTGTTAATGAATGATCTTAAATTAAATGAAGATAGAGCAACCTTAAAGCACATTTTAGAGCGAGCAATTCCAAAGACTTATCAAGACATCGTTATTGTTTATGTGACAGTTGAAGGTATGAAAAATGGTGAGCTTAGCGAAAAAAGCTATGTTAAGAAAATTTATCCGGTCACGATTAGAGGCTTAGAGTGGTCGGCTATCCAAATCTCTACTGCATCCGGTATTTGTGCTGTTGTTGATTTGGTTATGGGGCAAGCAAACGAATACAAGGGTCTTGTTTTACAAGAGAAATTTGATTTGGAATCGGTTTTAGCTAATCGTTTTGGTAAGTATTACGTTTAGGAGCCTTGTAAAATGGATTTATTAAAAAAATTAAATATTTCTGATATCAACTCTGGCGCTTTCAGCGGCCAGGGCTGGCAAGCAAAAATGACTGGTGAAAAGTTAGTTTCTTATAATCCTGCAACAGGTGAAAAATTAGCTGAAGTTGCCACAGCAAGTTTGGCTGATTATGAAACTATTATGCAAAGAGCATCGATCGCTGCGGCCGAATGGCGTAAAGTGCCTGCTCCCAAAAGGGGCGAAATCATTCGCCAATTAGGAGAGGCGCTTCGTCAGCATAAAGATAGTTTAGGAAGCCTTGTTTCTCTTGAAATGGGTAAATCCAAGCAAGAGGGTGATGGTGAAGTACAGGAAATGATTGATATAGCTGATTTTGCTGTAGGCCAATCTCGTATGCTGTATGGTAATACCATGCATTCAGAAAGACCTAATCACCGTATGTATGAGCAATGGCATCCCTATGGGATTATTTCGGTTATTTCAGCTTTTAATTTTCCAGTTGCTGTATGGTCATGGAATGCTTTTTTAGCTGCTATTTGCGGTAATGTGACTGTTTGGAAACCCTCTGCAAAGACGCCTTTATGTGCTATTGCAGTTCAGCATATTTGCAATGAAGTATTAAAGCAAAATAATTGCCCTGAGATTTTTTCTTTAATTATCCCAGAAGGCCATGATGTTGCTGAAGCAATGGTTGATGACAGACGTATTCCTCTTGTTTCTTTTACCGGTTCTACTGCTGTTGGAAAACAAGTAGCAGCTAAAGTGGCAGCAAGATTAGGTAAAACAATACTAGAGTTAGGTGGTAACAATGCCATTATTCTTGATGAATCTGCTGATTTAAATTTAGCAATTCCTGGAATTGTTTTTGGTGCCGCAGGAACAGCTGGACAGCGTTGTACCACGACAAGACGGTTGTTCGTCAAAGATTCTATGTATAAGGATGTAATTAAACGCTTACAACATGCTTATGAGCAAATTACCATTGGCGATCCTTTGGATAGTAAAAATTTAATGGGTCCCCTTATTGATGATGTGGCTGTAGGGCATTTCAAAAAAGCGATTAGTCGTATTAAAGAAGCAGGTGGCCAAATTGTTTTTGGTGGAGAAGTAATAAATAAAACGGGGCATTTTGTTCAGCCTACTTTAGTTTGTGATGTGCAAAATGATTGGGATATTGTGCAAGAAGAAACCTTTGCACCTATTCTTTATGTTATGCCATACAAAGATATTAATGAGGCTATTGCTCTACAAAATGGTGTCATGCAAGGTCTTTCTTCAGCTTTATTCACGCAAAATCTAAAAAATGCTGAATTATTCCTAAGTGCAGAAGGTAGTGATTGCGGTATTGCTAATATCAACATTGGTACCTCTGGTGCTGAAATTGGTGGTGCATTTGGCGGTGAAAAAGATACCGGTGGCGGAAGAGAGTCAGGTTCTGATTCTTGGAAGGCTTATATGCGTCGTCAAACGAATACAATTAACTACGGTAATGATTTACCACTGGCACAAGGTATTCGGTTTAATATTTTTTAGGCACTGTGCCTTGCTTCACGATGTTCGCAATGATGGCAAAAGGCTATTTTCAGGATGACAACCCTTGTCATCCTGAGCGTAGCGAAGGATCCCCTAAATAACGCTGTGAACTTTTATAAAATTACAGTGTACTGTAGGAGCTCTTTCAAACAGCTTCGCTGTTTTCAGAATGACAGCAAAAATCAAAATTGGCTTATTTTTTGAATGTAGAACCATCTTTCATGGCCAGAGTCGAAACGGATAGGATTTTAAGGAGAACAAGATGTCAGAGCCTTTTATTGTTAAAAAAGTTGCCGTATTAGGTGCTGGTGTAATGGGGGCTCAAATTGCAGCGCATTGCATTAATGCCGGTATTGAGACCTTATTATATGATTTACCAGCCAAGGAGGGGGATTTAAATGGTATTGTAAATAAGGCCATTCTAAATCTTACAAAATTAAAACCTACGCCCTTAGCTGTTGAAAGTAATGCAGGACTTTTGCAAGCAAAAAACTATGAAAAAAATTTGGCTGAATTAAAAGATTGCGATCTTATCATCGAAGCAATAGCGGAACGTCTTGATTGGAAAGAGGATTTATATAAAAAAATCAGTCCTTTTCTAAGCAAAAATGCAATTTTGGTTTCTAATACCTCAGGCCTAAGCATTAATGATCTCGCTTCCGTTCTACCGGCAGCTCATCGCAAACAATTTTGTGGCGTACACTTTTTTAACCCACCACGTTACATGCATTTAGCTGAACTTATTCCTGCCAAAGATACCGATAGCAAATTATTAGACAACCTTGAAACCTGGCTTACTAGCTACTTAGGCAAAGGAGTAATACGAGCCAAGGATACGCCTAATTTTATTGCTAACCGCATTGGTGTTTTCTCGCTGTTGATAACTCTTCATTATGCTGAAAAATTTAACTTAAAATTAGATGAAGTCGATGCAATAACTGGCCCCTTACTTGGCCGCCCCAAATCAGCTACTTTTAGAACCATGGATGTCGTGGGTTTAGATACCATGAAACATGTTGTTAATACTATGAAAGAGCAGCTTAAAGATGATCCTTGGCATCGCTTTTTTAATTTACCACAATGGTTGAATGCTCTAATTGAGAAGGGAGCCTTAGGGCAAAAAACAGGTGCTGGAATTTATTGCAAAAAGGGTAAAGAGATTGAAGTCCTTGACTTAGAAGCAAAGGATTATCGTCCATCTAAAGCAAAAGCCAGCGAAGAATTGTTATCTATTATGAAAATAAAAGATAACAAAGAACGCATGCAAAAATTAATTCAATCGAATGATAAACAAGCCCAATTTTTGAGTGCTTACTTTTTATCTTTATTCCAATATTCAGCCTATCATTTAGCTGATATTGCAGATAATGTCCGCGATGTGGATCTTGCTTTACGTTATGGTTTTGGCTGGCAAGAAGGTCCTTTTGAAACTTGGCAATTAGCAGGCACTAAAAATATTATCGATGCGATAAAAAAACAAAAAGATTTAATGGATGTTCTACTACCTGCCTGGTTATCTAAATTGGATGACTTTTATAGTGAAGAAGGGGCTTATTCTCCTTCTAAAAACCAAATGGTTGCTCGTTCTAAATTACCAGTTTATGAGAAACAATTCTTTAAAGATAAGGTTTTAAAAGCAAAAGAACCCGAGCTAAAAGTTATCTATGAAAATGAAGGCGTTAAACTACTCGATTTTAAAGATAATGTAGTACTTTTAAGTTTTAAATCTAAGGCAAATACAATAAGCCAAGCTGTACTCGATGGTTTACATGAAGCAATTACCAAGGCGGAGCAGCACAGTCAAGGGCTTATTATTCATCAGAATGATGCCAATAATTTTTCTTCAGGTGCTGATTTACGTGGTGTTTCCTCTCTTATCAAGAATAAAGATATGAAGGGACTGGAAACAATGATAAGTCAATTTCAAGATGCAGCGATGAGGCTTAAACATAGTTTTATTCCTGTTGTTGCGGCTTTAAGGGGAAGAGCACTTGGTGGTGGTTTAGAACTTGTTTTGCATTGTGATGCTGTTGTTGCCGCTTTTGAATCTTATCCTGGCCTTGTTGAAGTAGGCGTTGGTTTACTTCCTGCTGGTGGTGGATGTAAAGAAATGGCATTAAGAGCTTCACGTAAAGCTGCTGAGGCTGATCTTATGCCTTTTATTCAATCAGCCTTTAAACAAATTGCAATGGCTTTTGTAGCGGGTTCTGCTGTAGAGGCAAAGCAAAAAGGCTATTTAGGCAAAAAACAGTCTATTCTCATGCATACTAATGAAGTTTTATTAGCTGCTTTGGCAGAAATAAAAGCCTTGAATGCGACAAATTATTTACCTCCTATGAATCAAAAATTCAAAGTGGCTGGCATTGAAGGTGCTGCTATCCTTAAAGCAGGTCTTGTTAACTGGTTAGAAGGTGGTTTTATCTCAGAGCATGATTATCTAATTGCCTCTGAAATTGCTTATGTCTTATGTGGCGGTAATCTTAATCAAGGTGAGATGGTTGATGAAAATTGGCTACTTCATTTAGAAAGAGAAGCCTTTGTTAAACTGGCGTCAACAGAGAAGACAGAAGCACGTATTAATTACTTATTAGAAACCGGCAAACCCTTACGCAATTAGGAGAATAAGATGACAGAAGTCTACGTAGTTGATGTGTTGCGTACACCAGTTGGTAAGGCGCCCAGAGGTGTTTTTAGGCATACTTTGCCAGATGATTTATTAGCACATACCATTCGAAACTTAAAAGCGCGTAATCAACAGGTTGATTGGCAAGCAATTGGTGATGTGGTTATTGGTTGCGCTATGCCGGAGGCTGAGCAGGGTATGAATGTCGCAAGGATTGCTTCCTTACTTGCTGATATGCCTCAGTCAGTACCCGCAATGACGATTAATCGATTTTGTTCTTCAGGCGTGCAAAGTATCGCAACGGCTGCTAACAATATTAAAGTAGGGGAAATGTCACTTGCTTTAGCTGGTGGTGTGGAAAGTATGTCCATGGTTCCTTTGGGTGGTAACAAATATACAGCTAATCCCTCTATTTTCGACAATGAACACGTTGCGATTGCTTATGGCATGGGAATAACCGCAGAAAAAGTAGCTGAGCGTTGGAAAATAACCCGCGAAGAACAAGATAGATTTGCTGAAGATAGCCATAAAAAAGCAATTCATGCTATTGAAAAAGGCTATTTTAAAGAAGAAATAACACCAGTCGAAGTCACTATCAGAAAGCCTAATTTGGATAAAGATGAAGTTAATTTGAAAAAAATACTAGTTAGCCAAGATGAAGGGCCACGGGCTGATACTTCTTATGAAAAAATTGCCTCATTAAGACCTGTATTTGCTTTAAAGGGCTCTGTGACTGCTGGTAATAGCTCACAAACGAGTGATGGTGCAGGTATTGCTTTACTAGCTAACGAACAGGCATTAAAAGACTATTCATTAAAGCCCATGGGGCGCTTACTATCTTTTGCTGTAGCTGGCGTTCCGCCCGAAATTATGGGAATTGGTCCTATTGAAGCGATTCCATTAGCTTTAAAAAGAGCTGGTTTAAAAATGGAGCAGTTAGATTGGATTGAATTAAATGAAGCTTTTGCTGCCCAAGCCTTAGCAGTAATTAAAACCTTAAATTTACCTATAGATAAGGTCAATCCACAAGGTGGTGCAATTGCACTCGGCCATCCCTTAGGCGCTACAGGAACAATTAGAGCTGCAACCTTATTGCATGGTCTAAGAAGAACCAAAGGCAAATATGGTATGGTTACTATGTGTATTGGTACTGGTATGGGTGCTGCGGCTATATTTGAAGTTTTATAAATATCTAAGAGCATTGTGGTAGTGCCCTCATCCCATTAATTAAAGTAAAATGGAATGAGGTCACCCCTAGCAGATTATTAATTCTGCTAATGTTTTTTTGCGAAAATATTGTGCTTCTTGAGTAGAGTAATTATATTTATTCATAATTGGAACAAAAGAATGCTTGCTGGTTATGACTATACAAGAACGATTATTAGAAACAGTCTTAAATTATTTACAAGCTAACCTGCCTGTTATCTTGGTTAGAGAGCCCGAAGTTAAGGCAATGTTCTCTATTTTTTTAAAAAAAGCAGTAGAGCAAGATGAAAATACCTTTTTACAATCCATTGACTCCTTTTATGCTTCTTGTCCTAAACAAAAAGTCATTTTTATCCGCTATCTTATTCAAACTTGTTTATTAATCAATAAATTCTGTGCTGTGGGCTTGAAAGAAAAATGTGGGCAATTAATTCTTGTTTGGATAGCTAGTTTAGATGACGAAAAAGTTTTAAAAGAAAAAAAGCGTTATCTGGATGCCCCTCCTGTTAAGCCTGATGTTTCATGGCGAAGTGAACAATATACATGCTTAAAGGTTGAAAATTGGTATCCAGAACATGCCTTTTGTTATGAATTATTAATTAATCCTCAATTGCCGGATGAATACAAATTACTTTTAACTAATTATGAGAAACATTTTACTTCTCTTTTAAAGCGCGTTAAGACCAATATCTTGAGCATTGATATCTTTTTTAATAAAGATATACACTTTATCGCTTGGTTTTACACCAATGTTTCAAAAGTTTTTTCTTTCCTAAAAAAACAAAAAATTAATTTAGATGATTTATATAAAATTGATAGTCGACTTTTAGAGAAAAATTTTTCTGTGCTTAGCGATTTAAAAGTTTTAATTGGTAAGGGTATTTGCTCTTTCTCAGAGTTTATCGACCATACTTTTGATGAACAAGCGGAGTTATTGGCTTTCTCTAATTCCTATACTGTTTTAGTGCCTAAAGTTATAACTTTGGCTGAATTTTTGACTTTCTCGGTGGAGCTGCGCAAATTATTTCTTGCTTATCCCGTTCATGTGCTTGATTTGCATAATCTTTCTTTATTTGTGCCTGATGAAATCAAAAGCTTGCCTCTTGATAAAGTGAGAGGGTTAGTTGCAAATGCACCAGTTTTAGAGTCGCTCACTAAAGCTGGAATACCTATAAAATATTTACTTGAATTAAAGCAAGAGCAACTAGACTTATTTTTAACGAGTTTCGAGGCTGTTATTTCTTTATATAAAAAAAATATATCTTTAGTTTATTTTAAGGGGTTGAATGCTGAATGCTTAGCTCAACTATTTAAATATTATAATGAGTTTGCTCTATTGTCTATGTTGTTGAATATTAATAATTTTTTTTCTTTAGATGATGGGGTTCGCCAAGAAATATTTGAATATGCAACCCAAATTGCTTTTCTCGCTGAATTTGGCAATTTAACCTTAACTCAATTATTAGAATACTCAGAAGAAGAGCGACAAATTATTTATGATTATTATGAAATTCTAGCTATTTTAATTAATGATAATTCTATTACTTTGGATACCTTTGTTAGAAACCCAGAAAATTTAGAACAAGAGTTAGCTAAAAATTTGAATGAACCCTTTAAAACAAGCGAACCAATAAAATTATCTAGGGATTCATTTATCGAAAAATATAAAGATGAGGTGTTTTTTTCTTTTCATTGTGGAATTCATTTTAAGCAATGGAGAAAAAATTATTCAAAAAATTCACGAGAACGTTTCTTACGAGCAAGTGACAATATTCCGATACTTATAGAGGCTGGGGCGAGTTTAACATTACTCACAGATTTAGATGAGGAACTTTTAACGAGCTTAGAGCAGTATGCTGATGACATTGCTGAGTTAAAGGAAAAGGGGGTTGATTTTGGCAGCCTAATGGAGCAAAAAGATCATTTGAAAAATTTAATATTCCCTAATATACGTGAGCTTCTAATTTTACTTTCTGATAAAAGCATTTTTTTTTCTGACTTATTCAAGCCTAGTATAATAGACAAATTGCCTCAATTTTTTAAAAATATCCATACGATTAAAGCGCTTATTCAGGTAAAAGAACCAAGCAAAGTAAGTCTTGTAAAAATGGTGGAGTTTTTACTTTACCCAGATAAATTAAATTTTATTTTTAAACATCTCGATGCAATAGAGGAGATTATTGAAGAAAGACAGTTTTCTTTAACTGAAATGTTAGAAATCGATGAAAAAGTTCTTCGCTATTTTTTTAATGATACCAAGAGTACATTAGCTTTGCTATGTGCTTATAGTGAAGGCAAATTTGTTAAAGCAATAAAGGCAATTAATAATTTAGATCCCAATTTCAACCTTTTTCAATATCCTATTGCATTGCAAGTCGCTCTGCTTAAACATTATCAAAATGTCGGTCGCATACTTAGGCACTACAGTACTGAACTAAGAGAAGAGACTCGAAGTGTCAGTTTTTACTCTATAATTGGCTTTAAAACTTTATTTCATGCTTTGAATAAAACAAAAGAAAATTTAGTTTTCAGTTGCCTTGAATATCCTGAATCTTTCATAGAAAAATATCCAAGCTTAAGTTTATTAAAAGCAAATTATTCTCATGAGCAACAACGGCTTGCAAATTAATTTAAGCCGGGAATTTGGGGCGTTAGTGCTTGCTTTCTATAATATTCTTCAATTTTTGCGAATGAGGATTCACTATTAATAATGCCATCTTTATCTTCAAGGCATATAAAAATAAGATTTGCAGATGTTCGGCATAATTTACCAAATAAGTTTTTGAAGCCCGGCATGTCATATAGGCCAGGTGTTAATGTCTTAGCTTCTGCTCTATATTTTTGTAGTAAGAGTACTGAATTAGCATGATATTTAAGGAGAGTGACTTGTAATGCTAAGGAACAACGAAATAAATTTAAGGTTGAATCTGCTTTCTTAACTGCATTAATAGCGATAGAGAAGGGGTAACTTTGATTTTGTGCTATTAGGGTTAGAGTACTATCTAGGTTATTAAGAAGCATAGTCTTTGTTATTTTATCCAAACTTAAAAATTCACCTAAAGAAATAAGCTTTGTTTTTAGAATGCTTGCTAGTGCATTAGCGTTAGAAAAATTACTAACTACAGTTTTGCATTTTTTTATAAATTGAGAGCGGTAGACTTCTTTTTCTTGCTGTGTAAGAGGTAATGGTGGGGGCGTTGCCATAGAAGGCTGAGTTGCGGGGACTGTTTTTTCTAAACGCTCTGGATAATGAATAAAAGTATTTAAATTAATTAAATTATACTTAATTAGATTGGTTAATGTATCGTAATATAAATAAATAATAGAACGTTCTTTAATTGTATATCTCAATAAATGAGAGAGAGGAAAATCGGTATGTTCTATTAGAAAAGAAATAGGTTTTGCATTTTTAAGTAGCTCTTCTTTTATTACTTTAGGTAAAGAGAGAATGTTTAACGATAGACCTGCTTTGTATAAAAGCCCAATCGCTTGGGCGTTCTCATAAAGCTCAGTGCGCTGTTCTGAAGTTAATCTCGTTATAAGGGTTATAGGTATTTCAGCTTTACATAAGAAAGCTATAACTTTCGCCTTTTCATAAAATTCATTTCGAAGCTCGGTTGTCAAAAAGCTTAAATAGTCGCAAGTTATCCCTGAAGCATATAATTCACTTACCTTTTCTGCTTCTGCAAAAAATTCTTTTCTTAAGTGAGCAAGTCTTGAAAAAAGTATTTTAATAGGAATCCCAGCTCTTTTTAGGATAATGACTTGCGCTGGTTTTTGTAATAATTTTTTACTTATTTCTGGAGGGTAATTTAAAAATTCATAAGGAAAAAATACATTATTGTTTAAGAGTAAGCATAGCGAGTCATAATGTTGAATTAGTAACTTGCGTTTTAAATCAGCTAAGTTTAAAAAATCACTTAAAGGAATATGCCTTGTTATGGCAAGATAAGCTTCACTGTGATCAACTAATTCGTTTCGCTTTTGTGGGCGTATAGCAACAAAATAGCTATAACCGCAAATTCGTGGGATATTGCTAATATTCTGGTATATCGTGGATAGATTTTCAACTGATAATTTTTTAGTTAAATCAAAGTCACAATGCATGTAGATCGCAAAATATTTTAAACATACAACATCTTGAAATATAGCTTTAAAATCATCAGATACATCCTTATCAGTTAATAATCTATAATAAAAAGCATAGAATTGATTCCAGACATTTAAAGGAAATAAGGTCGCTTCACCGGCACGCCAGGATGTATTAACCTTGCTAAGTTTTTTCTCATCAATCACTGTGTTGTCAGCTTTTGCTTCTAATTCAGCTATCCATTGAGTCATAAATGTTAGACAGGGTTCCTTTAAAGCCGTAGTACTAATCAGTGTATTAATCGTGAATAGAATTTGTATCATCAAGCGGGTATTGATTAGATTGTCAGGTTTCTGTTTAGTATAAAAAGAATCCATTGCTTCTAAAAATAAGACCTTATCTTCAATTAAGGCTTTTTTTAAAATCCGACTAAAGAATGCAGGTTGTTTTTTAGGAATGTCGCTTTTAAATAGAGATAAAACGATAAGGGCTAAGTTCTGGTGAGGTGTCATAATTATACTGAATTTTTTTTTTGAGATTATAAGTAATTCACGCTAATTATCAAAAAAAAATCCTTCTTTATTTGAGTTAATTTAATACAAAGAGAGCCGTTAATTATTGATATGAAAACAACCAATTTGATTTGTATGAATGTTAATCTACTATTTGAATAAGGGAGCCTTATTTGGAGAAGGCATGAGAAAATGGTTTTTCATAGCAGCCTGTTTATTTGTGAACAGCGCTTTTGCGGACGTTATCGTAGGATTTGCCGCCTATGAAAATGGTGATTATACAACTGCATATCCCCATTTAGTACAAGCTGCTGATGAGGGTAACGCGGAGGCTATGTACTTATTAGGTCGTATGTTCCAATATGGTAATGGTGTAAATAAGGATGATGCAAAGGCTAAAGAATGGTATGAAAAGTCGGCCTTAAAAAATAATGCCTTATCCCAATTAAGTCTTGGTTTTCTCTATGATACTGGGCAGGGGGTTAAACAAGATTTTAAAGAAGCTTTTTCTTGGTATAAAAAAGCAGCTGATCAAGGCAATGCAATTGCTGAGCGAAATTTAGGTTTAATGTATGCAGTAGGTGATGGGGTTACTGAGGATCCCAAAGAATCGTTTAAATGGTTTGAAAAGTCAGCAACACAAGGTTATGCCAAATCTCAAGTAAATTTAGCCTATCAATATATGGTGGGTTATGGAACTAATAAAGATGCTGAAAAGGCAATGTATTGGTATAAAAAGGCTGCTGAGCAAGGGGATGCCAAAGCACAATATAGCTTAGCGCTTATGTATTCGGGAGAGTATGGTATTGCGAAGGATGATAAGGAAGCAACTTACTGGTTTTCACAGGCCGCAAATCAAGGCCATAAATATGCTGAAGCCTATCTTGCCTACCGTTATCTAAACGGTTTAGGAGTAGAACCGAATATTGAGAAGGCTTTTTATTGGTACAAATCCTCTGCCGAAAAAGGCAATCCTATTGCCCAGGCTGAATTAGGCCAACTTTTTTTAAGTGGTACTGGCACTGATAAAGATTATGAACAGGCCGCCTATTGGTTTGGCCTTGCTGCAGAGCAAGGGGATGAAGTAGCAGAGGGGAAATTAGGTTATCTTTATACCGTTGGTTTGGGCGTCAATAAGGATTTAGCCAGAGCCTATGCTTGGTTAAAACTTGCCTCTTTTCATAAAAATGAACAAGCAACGAAAGAATTGGAAAGACTAACTACTAATCTTTCGCCTGAGGATAAAGCAAAAGGTGAGCTCTTATATCAAGAGTTATCTAAGAAAAAGCCTAAGCAAGAAAGTAGTGATGATGAAGTTGAGTGATTTAAAAATCACTATTAATTGATGTTGCTAGAATGGAGGCCATCATTTTACCTTCTTGATTAAGGCTTCTTTTCGCAAGGGTATACGTATAAAGATTTAAATCAGCCCCAGCAACTTGGCCGGCTATTAAAAAATATTGGCTTGATACGCTTACAGCTGACTCTGAAATGCCTAGTTTTTTAAGAATAGAAGCGATTTTTTTTCCATTTAAAGCCCCTTTTGTTATTCTCGTTTCTATTAATTTATCAATTTCCTCTTCGTGCTTATGATGAGTCATCGCTAAAAGCATATTTTTAGAAGCTGTATTGATATTAATTAAGGTTATTTCAGGCAAGACAGTAATTTCATTAAATAGCCCATTATAAAGCGCATCGGTCACTCCTTTAACTAAGCGAAATTCAGAGATTACCTTCATTGTTTGCTTCGCAGGGAAATAAGGTGGTTTTTGGCTTAAATAGTATTCCATCGATGCATTTACTATCTCTGATGGTTGATAAGGAATAAGCCAATTGTATAAATCTAAACTTAGTTCCCTTGCATTGATATTTTTGATTTTTAATTCTTTTAATAAATTCATAAAGAAAGGGATATATTTTTTATCCGTTAAATTATTTAAATTAAATCTCGCTTGAAGGTCATAAATACGAGCATTTAAGGTTAATTCGGGGTAAATACGTTGAAACTTAGAAGGGAGAGTTAAAATGCTAGCTTGCTCATCTATTGCTTTGAATGGTGTATTTTCATGGACTAAATTATCTAAGGCCCAAAATTGAATAAATTCAGAGGCTAAATAAATTTTATCCGCATTAATGCTTAAATTAGTACGATAAATATTTTGTTGTAAACGAAAGCTAATCGCTGTGACGGCGATAGCAATTAAAGTCATTAAAAAGAGGGCAGATAAGAGTGCGCTTCCTTTTATCTTTTTAGGCATAAAGACCTACTGGAATAATAAAAAGATAAGTCATTTGACCAAGTCCCTCAACATTAAATTTGAATTGAACGGCTTTAGGAAAAGCAAAATTTTGCTGATTACGTGTTAATTCCGAGCCTTGCCAATTGCTTAACTGCTGTAAATTAGGGTCATAGTACTTAAATTCACAATGTTTAAGATTAGCTAGCAGTAGTTTATCCTGGTAATTTTTTCGATTAGGTGTATCTAAGACATTCCAGCGACGTCTCAATAATTTGTCTTGATTGCAGACGAAGGCGATGCGTTCCATTTTTGCGCGTTTTTCTAGCATTTGGGGATTAACAAGGCCTGTTTTGGTGAATTCAAGATAAGAGGGCTCTCCAATAAAAAAGGAAAATTGATGCATTTCATTACCGTAAATAGGCCTTTTAATCACTTGCAGTAAATCTCGCTCCATAATGTTTAAAGCCAGTTGTATTTCGGTCAATTTATCCGTAGTTTTGCTTAGTTTTTCTTTGGTGGTAAAGGCATTATAAAGGGACGATGCGCTCATGGCGGCTAAAATGGCAAAGATAGTGAGTGCAACTAAGATTTCAATCAGTGTAAATCCCTTCATTCTAGTCATATACTCTGATTCCTTAAAATGAGGAGTTGTATTTAAAAGCAATTAAAGGGCTTTGAAAGGGGCCCGTTTCTGTTTTTGACACCTTCACTTTAATTTCTTGAATATTTTTCATGGCTGTAGGGCGAAGCTCTGCACGCCAATACCATTTTTCATTAAAAATGGTGGTTGCTTCAGTTGCATAAGGTTTTTGTGCAAAATCAATAAAACCTAATTGAATCATTTTAATCGCTTGCATCGCTACCCAATGGCCATAGGTTTTTTCCTTTATTCTTTGTGTTACATGAATATTAGAACCTGTTGTTTTTAATAAAGCAGCAAGTGCGATACTCATTATCATGAGTGCGACTAATATCTCGATTAAAGTAAATCCAGCTAAATTCTTAAGTTTATTTATCATTTTCTCTGTGTATCAACATTATTTGGCCATTATTTTGACCTATTAAAGTTAAAATATGAGGCTCATTTTCAGTACCAAAATGAACTTCAAAATCATTAAGATCGCCTGAATTATAAATAATGATATCAGGCATTTTAGATAAATTCTTTTTAAAACTTAGCTTTGTTTTTTTAGGAAAAGCATAATAGTGAAAAAGACCCTTTTTTGATAAAGTCTGCCATTTATTATTAGATAAAAGATAGGGTTCATAGCCTTCAGAAGATAGTTTAATGCCTAAAGTATCACCCGAAAGAATCGCTCTTTGTTGTAATAATTTAATATAGCTGGAAAGTTGTTCAGCACTGGTGGTGACTTGACGTTTTGCGCCGAAGTCACCGATTGCAATCATAATAAAACTAGCTGAAATGCCAATGATGACAATGACAACTAAAATTTCAATCAGAGTGAAACCACGCTCAGTGCGCATCCCAGTTACCTATTTCTGCATTAACACCAGTACCACCTTCTTGGCCATCGGCTCCAAGTGTGAAGATATCAATTTCACTATGTTGGCCTGGGTTTAAGTAAAGATAATCACGACCCCATGGATCTTTGGGTAGGGATTTTAAATACTGTTTCCAATCTTGTGGGATAGGGTTCGATTCGGGTTTAACAACTAAGGCTGCAAGTCCTTGATCGGTCGTTGGATAGCTTCCATTGTCTAATTTATAAAGATCCAAGGCATTTTGAATTGCAGAGACATCTTGTTTGGCTTTGACAATACGTGCTTCATCAGGGCGGTTGATGATTTTGGGTACGACGATAGAGGCTAAAATACCTAGAATTACAACAACCACCATAATTTCGATTAATGAGAAACCGCTTTGTTTGTTCATATATTCTCCTTTACAAATATTAAGTTACGAGTTGTTCCATTGAAAAAATCGGCAATAAGGTAGCTAAGACAATAAATAAGACAAAGGCACCCATAAAAAGAATAATTAAGGGCTCTAATAGAGTTAAACCAGTGTCGATAATTCGCTTTACTTCCAGATCAAGATGAGAGGCTGCTCTTTCCATCATCGATGACAACTGACCACTTTTTTCACCGCTAGTAATTAAATGAATGGTCATAGGGCTTAAAAACTCAGTTCTTTTTAAAGCACTTGAAATAGAGCTACCTTCTTTCACTTGTATTGCCGCCTTATTAAAAGCTTCTTTCATTATTTCATTATTAAGCACAGAGGCTGATACTTTCATCGTTTCTAAAACATTAACACCAGCTGCAAATAAAATACTAAAAGTATGGATATAACGAGCCACGTTAGTTGATTTAAGGAGATAAGAGAAGAGGGGAATTTTTAATAAAAACTGATGCCAATAACGCTTAATTTTGATATTAGCTAAGCTTTTTTTAAAGGCAAAAATACTTAGAGCCAAAAGGCCAACGATATATAGGCCATCTTGTTTTATAAAATCACTTAAACTGATTAAAATCTTAGTCATTAAAGGGAGCTCTTGCCCGCTGGAACTAAAAACCTCGATAATTTTAGGCACAATATAGGCCAGTAAAAAGCCAATAATTAAGGTTGAAACTACAATCATTAGAACTGGATAAATCAGTGCTTGCTGGATTTTTTGCTTCGTTTGTTGCTGATTTTCAGTGTAATCGGCGAGTTTATTTAGGACTAAATCCAAATGCCCCGTTTGTTCACCCGCACTCACTGTTGCTCTATAAAGTTCAGGAAATGAATGTGGAAATTCAGACATCGCTTCGGCTAAACCATAACCTTCTATGACCTTGGCGCGTACGCCGATAATAAGCCCACGCACCTTATCCTTGTCTGCTTGCTCGCTAACCCCTCTTAGTGCTTCTTCCACAGGAATACCGGCCGACAATAAAGTGGCTAATTGTCTTGTAATTAAGGCTAAATCTTGAGCTGATAATTTATCTTTGATATGGCTTTGTTGCTTTTTTGCTAAAGGTCGAACTTCGAGGGGAATTAACTCTCTTTCACGTAAGAATTGACGGGCTTGCCGCTCAGAATCTGCTTCAATAACCCCTTTAGCATTCTGGCCTTTGGGATTTAACGCAGTATATTGAAAAGCAGCCATAAAATTGCTAATTATTTTCAAATAAGTTTAGTGTAATCTATTCGTTTTCATAAGTCACTTAGGTTAGACTTAAGGCTTAAATAATATTGGAGATGTTGCAATGGAGAAATCGCTGTTAGATGAAGCTATACAAAAGCATGAGGCAAAATTTATAGATTTACGTTTTACCGATACGCTTGGTAAAGAACAGCATATATCTATTCCTATCTCTGCAGCAGATGAGGATTTTATTAAAAATGGTAAGATGATTGATGGTTCTTCCATCAAAGGCTGGCAGAAAATTCACCAGTCTGATTTAGCCTTAATACCTGATTTAAGCACGATTGCCCTTGACCCTTTTTATCAAGATAGCACTTTAATTGTTCGCTGTGATGTGGTTGATCCTCAAACCAATATGAATTACGACAGAGACCCTCGCTCGATTGCTAAAAGAGCAGAAGCCTATCTTAAGTCGACAGGCATTGCTGATACAGTTAACTTTGGACCTGAGGCCGAGTTTTTCATCTTTGATTCAGTTAAATATGAAATTGGTATGCATAAGGCTTCTTATGAAATAAATTCAGATGAAGGCTATTGGAATTCAGGTAAGGATATGGAGGGGGGCAATATTGGTCATCGCCCAGTGGTAAAAGGGGGCTACTTTCCTGTTCCGCCTGTTGATTCATCACAAGATATCCGCTCTGCTATGTGTTTAACCATGGAATCTTTTGGTTTAGTCATTGAAGCGCATCATCATGAGGTAGCGACTGCAAATCAGTGCGAAGTTGCCACCCGCTTTAATTCATTGACTAAAAAAGCAGATGAAATCCAAATTTTAAAATACGTTGTTCATAATGTTGCTCATGCTTATGGTAAAACAGCAACCTTTATGCCTAAGCCTTTAGTTGGTGATAATGGAAATGGTATGCACTGCCACCAATCTTTATCAAAAGATGGTGTGAATCTTTTTGCAGGCGAGTTATACGCGGGTCTTTCTGAAACTGCTTTGTATTACGTTGGTGGTATCATTAAGCATGCCAAAGTACTTAATGCTTTTACTAACCCAGCAACCAATAGTTACAAGCGCTTAGTTCCTGGTTTTGAAGCACCTGTTTTACTTGCTTATTCAGCTAGAAACCGTTCTGCATCGATTCGTATTCCTCATGTGAGTAATCCGAAAGCAAGACGTATTGAAGTACGTTTCCCTGACCCTTTAGCTAATCCTTATCTTTCTTTCTCAGCCATGTTAATGGCGGGTCTTGATGGTATTCATAATAAAATCCACCCAGGTGATGCTATGGATAAGGATTTATATGACCTACCACCTGAAGAATTGGTTAATATTCCAACTGTTTGCGCGTCATTAGAAGAAGCTCTAGAGAGTTTGGAGAACGGCTATGAATTTTTAATACAAGGTGGTGTTTTCACAAAAGATGTAATTAATAGCTATATCCAGCTTAAAAAAGATGAAATCGCACGCCTACGTGCCTTACCTCATCCTTTAGAGTTTGAGCTTTATTATAGTTTATAGATGACCATCCTCCTCGTCTTTGCGCTAGTGAAGCAGAACAGTGGCCAATTGTAAACCTGTACAATTGCTTCGCTAGCGCTTGCAAAGACGTAGAAGAATAGCGTAAAAATAAATTTAAGAGTGGAATCGAAGTAATTCAGGTTATCCCCCTTTTCCTACGTTCCGTGACTTGTTCGCGGAATCTAGATAATCAAGCTTTATAATGAAATCATTGGAACCAGCAGACAAGCAGTGAGCGTAAGGGGAGAATAAACAAATCACTTTACAAAAATCAAATTTTACGTAAAATTTGATTAATGTACATTAATCAAGTGTGTAACTATGGCTGAGCATGGCGGCAAAAGAGCTGGAGCTGGTAGACCAAAAGGTAAGGGTAAATACGGTGAGCCTACAGAACTTATGCGTATCCCGCTATCTAAGCTTAGCGAAGTAAAACACTTTCTTGATAATAAAACGAGTTTAGAAATTCCTCTCTATTCATCTAAAGTAAGAGCTGGTTTTCCATCGCCTGCTGATGATTATATACAAGCTTATTTAGATTTAAACACTCATTTAGTAAAACATCCCGCGGCTACTTTTTTTCTAATTGCGGCAGGGGATTCTATGACTGAAGCAGGCATTCAATCGGGTGATATGCTTATCGTTGATAGAAGTCTTGAAGCAACGCACAATAAAATTGTGATAGCCGCTGTTAATGGTGAACTGACAGTGAAGCGGCTTGCTAAGAAAAATGGTCGTGTTCAATTATTAGCAGCTAATCCTAAATATGCACCGATTGATATCACTGAAGAACAGGAATTAGTTATTTTTGGTGTCGTGACTTACATCTTGCATGAGGCCAAATAATGAAAGCACTCATTGATTGCAATAATTTCTACGCGTCCTGCGAACGTTTGTTTCGGCCGGATTTACGCAATCGTCCTATTATCGTTTTATCTAATAATGATGGCTGTATTATTGCTCGGTCAAATGAGGCTAAAGCGTTAGGCATCAAAATGGGTGAACCCTTTTTTTTAGTAAAAGATCTTTGTAAGCGCAATCAAGTCGAAGTATTTTCTTCTAACTTTGCTCTTTATGGCGATATCTCTGAAAGAGTGATGGCAACGATTAAATCGGCTTGGCCTTTTGTTGAAGTTTATTCTATTGATGAAGCCTTTCTCGATCTAAATATACTTTCTGTGACAGAGCAAACCCACTTTTGTTTTGCTTTACAAAAAAGAATCTTTAAAGAAGTCGGTATTCCTACTTCAATTGGCATAGGAAGAAGTAAAACTCTAGCAAAATTAGCTAATCATATTTGTAAAAAAGAATTAAAAATTCCTGTTTTTAATATTGATACAAAGCGAGAGTGGCTAAAAAAAATTATTGTGGGGGATGTTTGGGGAATTGGTCGAAAGTGGCAACAACAGTTAGTTAGCCAAGGCATATATACAGCCTATGATTTGGCAAATCAAAACCCTCATAACATACGTCGGCAATTTAGTGTGGTAATGATGCGAATTGTCATGGAATTACAAGGTGTTTCTTGCTTAGAGTTAGAAGAAATTAAACCTAAAAAAGGCATTTTATCCTCAAAAAGTTTTGGTTCGATGCAAAATCAATTTTCTGCATTAGCAGAGGCTATCAGCAGCCACGTAGCAAGAGCACATGAAAAGTTACGCCAACAAAAGATGTTTGCTCAAAATATTCGTGTTTTTGTAAAAACTAATAAGCACCGCCAAGATTTAGCCCAGCATTATCAGGCTATCGAAATTAAATTACATACGGCTACGGATGATCTCAGGCTTTTAACTCACCATGCTAAAGAAGGTTTAAAACACATTTTTAAAGAAGGCTTTTTCTATAAAAAGGTGGGTGTTTATTTTAGTGATCTATCGGAAAAAAACATACAACAGTTCGATATGTTTTATAAACCTACCGAAACATCAATGGCTAATACAGAAAAATTGATGAAAGTCATGGATGAAATCAATCAAAAATATGGTCGTTCAACACTAAAATTAGCCGCTGAAGGCTATAGTAAACCCTGGGCTATGCGTTCGGAACTTAAGTCTCCTGGCTATACAACAGCTTGGAAAGATCTCCCAATAGTAAAAAATTTAACCTAAAAAAGTCTGAATTAGATCAAAAATACATGCAGTAAATCAATAACCCACCCAGGAGATCAAAAAGCGATCACATGATCCAAAATTACCCAACTATATCATTTTAAAAGAAATATTTAACAAAGATTAAAAATACGGTATAAAGCCTAACTTTAAACGACAGAGAACCTTATATGCCGCAAAGCACCATTATTAAAATGGGAAATAAAAAGCTTTTAACGTTGTCTATGCCAATTGAAAGCCCAATGAAAATCAATAGTGAAACCAAGCTTTTGATTGGGGATTTGATAGATACAATGAAAGCTGAAAATGGTGTGGGAATTGCTGCTCCTCAAATCGGTATTAATAAAAGAATAATAATCTTTGGATTTACAGAAAATAAACGGTATCCTAATAAGCCTCCGATACCTTTGACCGTACTAATCAATCCTGAAGTAAGGATTCTTAGTAATGAATTGGTCTACGGTTGGGAAGGTTGCCTATCAGTACCAGGGCTAAGAGGTTTAGTTCCTCGTTACAGCCAAATTGAATATTCAGGGTTTGATGAAAAGGGGCAATTTGTTAAAAGAATTGTAGATGAGTTTCATGCAAGGGTAGTACAGCATGAATATGATCATCTTAATGGCATTTTGTATCCCCAGCGTATGGAAGATATGACTTATTTTGGTTACGAAGACGAATTGATTGCTTAAGATGCAAATAAAACAACGACTAGTTCCGCCTCTTAATGGGCAACTGCAAAATCTCCCTCCTTTTTTGCAACGAATTTATCTTTCACGCGGTATTGAAGATGAATCCAAATTAAATAAAGCCTTACAAGCTTTGCTTCCCTTTAATACGTTAACTGATATTGATAAAGCTTGTGTGCGTCTAGAACAGGCTTTAGATAGGCAAGAGCGAGTTCTTATTATTGGCGATTTTGATGCCGATGGAGCTACTTCAACAGCGCTTGCTGTCTCTGCGTTAAAAGTATTTGGATTAAAGCAAATTGAGTTTTTAGTACCGAATCGTTTCGATTTTGGTTATGGTTTAACGCCAGCCATTGTCGAAGTGGCAACAAAATGGAAACCAAATCTTATTATTACTGTTGATAATGGTATTGCAAGCCTCGATGGTGTGAATGCTGCGAATCAAGCCGGCATTGATGTTTTAGTAACCGACCACCATTTACCTGGAGAAGAGTTGCCAAAGGCTTGCGCTATTGTAAACCCCAATCAACCAAACGATCGCTTTGAAAGTAAATCAATTGCAGGTGTTGGTGTCATTTTTTATCTTATGCTTGCCCTAAGACGTCATCTTTCAAATATTAATTGGTTCCAGAAAAATAATAGAGAAGAGCCTAATATGGCTCAATTTCTTGATCTAGTTGCCTTAGGCACGGTTGCTGATGTAGTAGCTCTCGATCAAAACAATCGAATATTGGTCAATCAGGGGTTATTACGCATACGCCAAGGTGCATGCCGCCCTGGCATTAAAGCCTTACTTGAAATTGCTAATAAAGATTTAGCAAGAATAAGAGAAACTGACTTAGGTTTTAGTGTCGCTCCTCGTTTAAATGCGGCTGGCCGTTTAGATGATATGTCTTTAGGCATTGAATGTTTACTGAGCGAAGATATCAATAAAGCGAAAAAGCTAGCAACGCAGCTTGATGAACTTAATATAGAGCGTCGCCTTATTGAAGCTGAAATGAAAGAAAAAGCTTTAATGACCATTGATAAGCTCACTAAAAAACTGGAAGCAGATAGCAACCAATTACCAATTGCCTTATGCTTGGTCGATAAAACCTGGCATCAAGGTGTTATAGGAATTCTAGCTGGACGTTTAAAAGAACGTTATCACCGCCCAGTTATTGTTTTCGCAGTAGTCAACGAGACAGAAATTAAAGGCTCAGCTCGCTCTGTTCCTGGTCTTAATATTCGCGATGTTTTAGCCTCTATTGATAAAGACCACCCAGGGTTACTCACCAAATTTGGTGGGCACGCAATGGCAGCAGGTTTAACTTTAAACCTAGTCTCCTTTGAACATTTTCAACAAGCACTTATAAGAGAAGTTGCAAAACATCTTCATATTTCTCAATGCGAAGGCGAAATCATGACTGATGGTCCCTTAGCTTTAGCTGAACTTAACCTAGAAACAGCTCGCTTAATTCAACATGCAGGCCCCTGGGGGCAAGAATTCCCTGAGCCTCTGTTTGATAACATTTTTACTATTCTAGAACAAAGATTAGTCGGTCAACGTCATTTAAAACTAAGCCTATTACATCCTGAGGGGGGGGATGTCATCGATGCAATCGCCTTTAATATCGACTTGAAACTTTGGCCTAATCATCGAGCAAAGCAAGCACATATTGCTTATCGACTTGATATTAATACCTTCCAAAACCGTACTCGTTTGCAGTTAATGGTGGAGGGATTGAATGCTTTATAAGGAACGCTATGTTAATTATTTTTGGTGGTTTGCCAGGCACTGGTAAGACGACTATCGCCAAATTATTATCCGCTCAATTAAAAGCAACCTATTTAAGAATTGATAGTATAGAGCAGATTTTAAGAAAGGATGATAACTCGATTGGCCCTGATGGATATAAAATAGCTTATGCACTTGCTAGAGAAAATCTAGATTTAGGAATCGATGTTATTGCAGATTCTGTTAATTCAATTAAAGAAACACGTGAGGCATGGAAAAATGTGGCGCTTGATTCTAATCATTTTTATGTTGAAATCGAGTTAATCTGCTCAAATCTAGATGAACACCAAAGACGAGTTGAACTTAGACAGCCAGATATTAAAAACCAAAAGCTACCAACTTGGGACGATGTATTAAAAAGAAATTATGAACCTTGGCAATCCAAGCAGCTTATAATTGATACCTCTAAACATTCAGCTTTAGAATCCGTAGATATTATTTTGGATTTTATTAAACTAAAAAATTCTCATCCGAAAAGCGATGAAGCTCTTTGAAGGATAATGGATTTCTTCTTTCGCTCTGAGTGATCCTGATATTTAATTACTCAAAAGATCAATATTAAATCTTTTGGTTCAATTTTCTTGTCATTCCCGCGAAGGCGGGAATCTATTTCTTAAAGTGACACCTCACTTTGTTTGATAAATGGATTCCCGCCTTCGCGGGAATGACATAAATATA
>JAIUOG010000028.1 GCA_020161725.1 Pseudomonadota bacterium | reverse complement strand
AAGCTCGCAATAGAACGCTCTATTACTCACTTTTAAAAAAACGAAGGTCAAAAAAATCAAGTCGTCTAAAACATATCATTTTGAAAGAGCTCGGGTATATACCCAAACAACGCCAAAAAGCGAGTATTACGAGTATTAAATGTAGCCTGGATGGAGGCTCGAAGAGCCGTAATCCGGGAGGCTAAACCCAGATTACGCAGTACTACATCCAGGCTACATTTTTAAAACATACTTAACTCTGAGACAAATATTTATTCGCCAATTCTAATACATTGTTAAATACCTGCACAACGTTTAATCCCGTTGTGTCAATTAAAACCGCATCCTCTGCTGGCTTCAATGGCGCTGTCGCTCTAGCCTTATCTCTTGCGTCTCTGACACGGAGCTCATCCACTACATCGGCGAGGCTAACATTTTTTCCCTTTTGTTTCAACTGAAAAAAGCGGCGTTTTGCTCTTTCTTCTTCAGAAGCATCCAAATAAATCTTTAAAAAAGCATCAGGAAAAACCACTGTCCCCATGTCTCTACCGTCAGTTACAAGACCAGGTTGTGTGGCAAACGCTCTTTGCCTTGCCAATAAAGCTTCTCTTATTTCAGGTATAACTGCAATTTTTGAAGCATTTTGACCACATTCTTCCTGACGAAGTTCATCTAATACTTCAATATTATCTAAAAAAACCTGGCTTTTATGATGAGGATTGGTTTCAAAACGAAGCACCATAGAATGAGCAAGTGCTACCAATTTTTCAATATCATTAAAATCAATATTATTTTTCTTAGCGCTATAAGCAAGTACCCGATAAAGACTGCCGCTATCAAGTACATTCCAATCAAGATAATCTGCCAACATATGGCAAATCGTTCCCTTTCCTGTTCCGCTTGGTCCATCAATAGTAATAACTTTTGCCTTGCTATCAGGACTCATCAACTATTTCCTCAATATTTAGCCCAATTTTTTTGGCTATTTTTACAAAATTTGGAAAAGACGTACCCACATTAGTACAATCCTTTATTTTTACTGGTTTTTTGGCTAAAGCACCTGCTATTGCAAAAGCCATTGCTATACGATGATCTTTATAACTATTCACCTCACCGCCATCTAATTGCCCACCATTAATATATAAACCGTCATCAAAGGCTTGGGCTTCTATGCCAAGTCTTTGTAAACCCTCGACCATAACGCCAATTCTATCGCTTTCTTTACAGCGTAATTCTTTCGCGCCATGCAAAAGAGTTTGTCCCTTAGCTATTGCTGCCGCGATAAAAATAATAGGAAATTCATCGATTGCAAGTGGCACTAAATGAGCTGGAATATCTATGCCTTCAAGTGTTGCGTGTTTTACGGCTAAATCAGCCACAAGCTCCTCACCACAAAGTCTTTTATTAACATAGCGAATATCAGCACCCATGCGAGTTAAAATTTCAATAAGCCCTGTACGCGTGGGATTAATACCAACATTACGAATTAAAATTTCAGAACCAGGAATAAGCGTTGCTGCGGTGATAAAAAAAGCAGCAGAGGATATATCGCCAGGAACAATGATATCAGTACCTAAACATTCAGCTTCTGAATTAATGATAATTGTATTTTCAGCTTTTTGTATTGGGTAAGAAAAGGTAGTTAACATTCGCTCGGTATGGTCTCTTGTAAAACCGGGCTCAATAATTTTTGTTTCACCTTCAGCATACATGCCAGCGAGTAAAAGGGCTGATTTAACTTGAGCACTAGCTTCAGGCATTTCATATTCAATGCCATAGAGTTTTTGACCACCATGAATAGCTAAAGGTGCTTTTCCTTCTGTAGTTACAATTTCAGCTCCCATTTTTACTAAAGGCCTACTCACACGCTCCATAGGTCTTTTTTGTAAACTTTCATCACCGTTTAATTGACAATCAAACTCTTGGGCGGCTAATAAACCAGTCATTAAACGCATCGTGGTTCCTGAATTACCACAATCTAACATTTCTTTAGGCTTCTTAAGACCATATTTACCTACACCATGAATAACAACACGGTTGGCTAAAGGCCCTTCAATTGCAACGCCCATTGCTCTGAATGCCTTTAAGGTTGCCATACAATCTGCACCATCTAAAAAGCCACTAATGGTGGTTGTTCCCTTAGCTATAGAACCAAAAATAATGGCACGATGCGAAATAGATTTATCGCCAGGAACAGTAATATCGCCACGAAGCGTTTTTGCTGGTTGACTTACAAAATCAAGCCTAGTCATTGATGTTTCCTTGCAAAATTAGTCATAAATTCAATTAATTGGTCTACTGCTTGGAGAGGCATAGAATTATATAAGCTTGCTCTTAAGCCACCTGCCATCCGGTGCCCACTTAGCGCTAATAAATTCTGTTTTTTAGCTTCTTTTAGAAAGAGTTCTAATAAGGCTTCTTTTTTTAAATTAAAACAAACATTCATGATAGAGCGATATTTAAGCTTCACCTTAGCAAAATAAAAATCAGAGTTATCAATATAATTATAGAGCCTTTGTGCTTTTTCAATATTTAATTGATATAGCGCTTCCACCCCACCTTGTTTCTTAATCCATTGAAACATTTTTAAAGCAATATAACAGTTAAAGGTAGGTGGTGTTGCATACATTGAATGATGTTGACTAAAAGTTCGATAATCAAACATTGTTGGTAACTTTTCATCTTTAACTTGTGAAATTAAATCGTTGGACATAATCACCAATGTTAAGCCAGCATTAGCTATATTTTTTTGCGCACCTGCAAAGATAAGTCCATAGTCATTGATATTTAAAGGCTCACTTAAGAGACAGGAAGTCATGTCAGCAATCAGTGGCGCTTTTAATTTAGGTAAAGAATCAAAGCGAATTCCATTAATGGTTTCATTGGGCGTGTAATAAAAATACTTAGTATTGTCTTCAATTTGCCAAAACTGTCTTTCTGGAATTTCAGTAAAACCATTAGATTCAGCATTAAACACGGAATAAGCGCTTTTCAAACGCTTAGCCTCTTCATAAGCCATAGATGACCAAAGGCCAGAAATTAAAAAACCAGCTTTATCTTCTTTTTGCAAAAGATTTAGGGGAATCAGTGAAAATTGACTGCGAGCAGCCCCTCCCATAAAAAAAATCTCATAGGAGGGAGGAATATTAAGAAGCTCACGAAGCAATTTTTCAGCCTCCTGCATAAGCTCCATATATTCAGAAGTTCTATGCCCGATTTCCATTACAGACATACCAGTACCCTGCCAATCTAACAACTCATCTTTTATCTCTTCTAGAAGAGACGTAGGCAGCATAGCAGGGCCCGCACCGAAATTATAACCTCTTGTCATAAGATTAGACTTACTCTTCAATACTATCTTCTTCATCCTCTATTTCAGAGCCATCATCAGGCATTTCTTCAATGCGCTGCATACCGACTACTAACTCACCTTGACTTACATTAATCAAGCGAACACCCTGCGTATTACGACCAATAACTGAAAGTTCAGATACTTTGAAACGAACTAGAGTTCCTTTATCAGTAATCAACATGACTTCATCAGTTTCGTCTACTTGTAATGCTTTCACTACTTTACCGTTACGTTCAGTCACTTGAATGGAAATAACACCCTGACCACCTCGACCAGAAACACGATATTCACTTACATCCGTTCTTTTACCATAGCCATTTTCAGTGGCAGTGAGGATAGTTCCTTCATTTTTAGCAACAACAAGTGAGATAACAGATTGACCCTCTTGCAAGCGGATACCTCTAACCCCTCTTGCCGTACGCCCCATAGGTCTAACTAAGCCCTCTTCAAAGCGAATAACTTTACCTGCATCAGTGAAAAGCATAATGTCTTTCGAACCATCGGTAATATCAGCACCAATTAAACGATCGCCTTCATCTAAATCGACGGCAATAATTCCATTTGAACGTGGGCGACTAAAGGCTTCTAGAGGTACTTTCTTCACGGTTCCAAATTTGGTTGCCATAAAGACATAGTAACCATCTAAGTATTCACGAACAGGTACCATAGCATTAATAGACTCATCTGCTGCTAAAGGTAAAATATTAACAATAGGTTTACCTCTGGAAATGCGGCTAGCCAAAGGTAGTTGATAGGCTTTTAACCAATATAATTTACCGTAATCTGAAAAACAAAGCAGTGTGTCATGGGTAGAAGCAACAATTAATCTTTCAATGAAATCCTCATCTTTTACATTCGTAGCTGATTTACCCTTACCACCGCGACGTTGGGATTGATATGCTGAAACTGGTTGATATTTTACATAACCTTGGTGAGATAAGGTTACAACTACATCTTCTTCAGTAATGAGATCTTCAATTGTCAAATCTTCTTGAGAAGCCATAATTTCAGTGCGACGCTCATCACCAAATTGCTTTTTAACGTCTTCTAATTCAGTACGAATTACTTCCATTAATCGCTCAGGCGAAGCTAAGATACCTAATAAATCTTTGATAACTGCCAATAACTCTTCAAACTCAGCAATAATTTTGTCTTGCTCAAGTGCTGTTAGTCTATGCAGTCTTAATTCAAGAATAGCCTGTGCTTGGTTAGGCGATAATTTATAGCCTGCGTCACTAAGGCCATATTCTTCTGATAAATCATCAGGGCGGCAGGCATCAGAACCTGCACTTTTAAGCATGGCAGCAACTAAACCTGCTTTCCAAGTTCCGGCTAGTAAAGCTTCTTTTGCATCGGCCGGGGTTGGTGAGCGCTTAATTAAATCGATCATTTCATCAATATTGGCTAAAGCAATCCCTAGACCTTCTAAAAGATGAGCACGCTCACGTGCTTTTCTAAGCTCATACAGAGTTCGTCTTGTAACTACTTCACGGCGATGACGAATAAAGCAATCTAATATTTCTTTTAAATTAAGTGTACGTGGTTGGCCATCAACTAAGGCGACCATATTAATACCAAATACATTTTGCATTTGGGTATGGGCGTAAAGATTATTTAACACAACCTCGGGGACTTCCCCTCTTTTAAGTTCAATAACAACACGCATGCCTTGCTTATCAGATTCATCACGTAGGCCAGAAATACCTTCTAATTTTTTGTCCCTGACTAATTCCGCGATTTTTTCTACTAAACGAGCTTTGTTAACTTGATAAGGAAGCTCTGTGATAATAATGGCTTGACGGCCATTTTGAGAATCCGTTTCAATTTCAGTACGTGCTCGAATATAAATTCGACCACGACCAGTGCGATAACCAGATAAAATGCCTGCCCTACCATTAATAATACCCGCAGTAGGAAAATCAGGCCCTGGAATATATTCCATAATATCTTCAAGCGATAAATCAGGCTCATTCACTAGAGCAATACAGGCATTGATAACTTCAGTTAAGTTATGAGGTGGGATGTTGGTAGCCATACCTACTGCAATACCCGAAGAACCATTAACTAAAAGGTTCGGTATTCGTGAAGGTAAAACAACCGGTGCAAATTCGGTTTCATCATAGTTAGGACTAAAATCAACGGTTTCTTTATCAAGGTCAGCTAATAACGAATGCGCAACCTTAGACATACGAATTTCCGTATAACGCATTGCTGCTGCATAGTCACCATCGACTGATCCAAAGTTACCTTGACCATCAACTAGCATGTAGCGCATTGAAAATGGCTGCGCCATACGAACGATGGTGTCATAAACTGCCGTATCACCATGTGGATGATATTTACCGATAACATCCCCTACAACACGAGCTGATTTTTTATAGGGTTTATTCCAATCATTATTTAATTCACTCATCGCAAAAAGAACACGACGATGAACAGGCTTTAAACCATCCCGAACATCAGGCAAGGCACGGCCCACAATTACGCTCATTGCGTAATCGAGATAAGACTGTTTTAATTCGTCTTCAATGTTGACTGGTATGACTTCTTTAGCTGAATAAACCATGATTAAAACGCATCCTTATGCAATTTAAATGCTCTAATTTAGGAGAGATAGCATAGCACGTTTAGATGCTTAAATGAATCATATTAGCCCCTTAAAGCGTGTTTCGAATTGACTGGAGCAGTGCATTTTTATATAGTTCTTGGCTAAAAGACGGGCTGACTAAGATGGCCTAAATAATAAGAGGAGATATAAATGACCAGCAAATTCGCAAAAATTGAGATAGAAGGCCATGAGGCCATTGATTTGCCTATTTATAGTCCTACTCTTGGTAACGACGTTATTGATATTAATAAGCTCAGCGATGCCGGTATGTTTACCTTCGACCCAGGCTTTGTTTCCACAGCGGCTTGTGAATCAAAAATCACCTTTATTGATGGTGATGAAGGAATTTTACTTTATCGTGGTTACCCAATTGAACAATTAGCTGAGAAAAAAGATTTTCTTGATGTTAGCTACCTTTTAATGAATGGGGAGCTACCTAATAAATCAGAGAAAGAAACTTTTGTTAATACCATTAATAATCATACGATGGTACATCAACAAATGTACAACTTCTTAAATGGTTTTCGTCGGGACGCTCACCCTATGGCTATTATGGTGGGAATTGTTGGAGCCCTTTCTGCGTTTTATCATGATTCGATGGATCTTAATAATCAGCATGATAGATATATTTCTGCAATAAGATTGATTGCTAAGATGCCAACCTTGGCCGCCATGAGTTATAAATATTCTATTGGCCAGCCTTATATGTACCCACAAAATAAAATGTCTTATGCAGATAATTTTCTTCGTATGATGTTTGCAGTACCTTCAGACGACTATGAAGTTAATCCTGTCATTGCGGATGCAATGGATAAAATCTTTATCCTACATGCAGATCATGAGCAAAATGCCTCTACTTCGACAGTTCGTTTAGCTGGTTCTACCGGTGCTAACCCCTTTGCCTGTATTTCAGCAGGAATTGGCGCACTTTGGGGACCTGCTCATGGTGGTGCGAATGAAGCTTGTCTTAACATGTTAAAAGAAATTGGTGATGTTAAGCATATTAACCACTATATCAAGCGCGCTAAAGATAAAAATGACCCCTTCCGTTTAATGGGCTTTGGTCATCGTGTTTATAAAAGCTATGATCCACGTGCTAAGGTAATGAGAAAAACCTGTTATGACGTATTAAATGCTGTTGGTGCTCATGATGAACCTCTCTTTAAATTAGCCATGGAACTTGAGCGCATTGCTTTAGAAGATGACTATTTCGTTGAGAAAAAGCTTTACCCGAATGTCGATTTCTATTCAGGTATTACTCTAAGTGCGATTGGTATTCCAACTAATATGTACACGGTAATTTTTGCTCTAGCAAGAACTGTAGGCTGGATGTCACATTGGATGGAAATGGTTGAAACTAAATCTAAAATTGGTAGACCAAGACAATTATATACGGGCGAAAAAGAAAGAAACGTCCCTTAATTATTGAAATTACGCTGGGCTTCAAAGCTCAGCGTAAATACCTACCCCAATCCGCTGCCCTTCAACTTACACTATACCTTTCCGTAGCCTTGGTGCAGTGAAATGTAACCAAGGATTGGTGGATTTAAACCTTGATTACGCCTTTGGCTTCATCAAGGCTACGAAAGATATAATCTCGTCTTTGCGAGCCTTAGCGAAGCAATCCAGAATGGGGGCCAATTATAAATCCGAGCTGGATTGCTTCACGATGTTCGCAATGACGACATTGAAGCCTTGGTGCAGTGAAACATAACCAAGGTTTGGTGGGTTAAAACCTTTGGCTCCATCAAGCTATAGCCTGTGCTTCCACATATTCACTTTCACCTATTGTATCAATTATTTGATTTGTACTTTCTTCAATCTTGGATACTTCATCCAATATGCTATTACCTGAGAAGAACAAATTAGCATGGCCATGAACTATAGATGTATAAATCAATCGTAATGCAATAGGAATTAATGCTAATAAACCAGCAAGTATATTGATAAATATCTGCAAACCTATTCGGCTTTCTTCCTGGCGCATAAGGTCTATTTCTGAGGTTAATTGATAACACATAGCCTTTCTAAATTGGTTTAATTTAGTTTCTGATATGAATAATTTTTCCGTACTGGTATCTATGCTCATAACAAAATTATCAACTATTTGAGATAATTTATTTGCTCTTTCTTTATAAATATCTTGCTTTTCGGCCCCACCCAGGCTATGCAGCAATGTTGTTTGGGAATAAAGAGCAGTGATACTTTTACTAAGTGCTGTAGGTAAATTGTCTAATTTTTCTGAAATACCTGAATTATCAATAACCTGCAAAGATAATCCTTGTATTTCAGAGCTTAAACGCTTTAATAAAGGTTGAAGATAAATACCTGAGTGTTCCTCTATGCCATTTTCAATTTTTTCGGCTAAGCATGCTAAATGATCTTCACTTTCGCCATATTCTTTTAAAGACTTAATTAAATCATCGACAAAAAGTTCTCGTTTAATTTTATCACCGCCAAAAAATCTATCCTTCGATTTAAAGCGAACATTTCGCATTTGAATATAGTCATTAAGGGTGTTTTCATATTTTTTAATAACATATTTGCGTTTAATCTCAGGCAAATCGTCTTTTAAAGCTTTATATTCTTTAGTGAAAGAGTTCCATTTTGTTTTATATTCATCAAATTTAAAACCAGGAAGATTTTTAACTGATTCTAGAATTTTAAGAAAGATCTGACCATCAATTAAAGGCTTAGAAAAATAAGTCTCTATTTCAGCAAATTTCTTTTCTTTTGCATTTTCTTGTTGGGCGCGTAGATTATCAAATATAGGTTGTAAAAATAGGTCTATTGCTTCGCTGAATGTGTTTATTTTGTCTTCAAGTGTTTTAGTTAATAATTCTATTTCACCATCCGAATTTTCAGGATTGTTTCCTATTAACTCCAAAGATTGCTCATTAAAAGATTGTAAGCATCTAGAAATTGGTTCTAAATTTTCAAAGTTTATTGCAGGAATAGGGAATTGTTTTATCTCATCGGCTAATAAAGTTTTTTTCAAATTATTAAGAGATATTTTGAAATTAATTATATTAGTTTTTACCGTATCGGCTAATGAAATAAATACGCTTGTATCAGCAGCCAACTTTACAATTAATGCTTCTAAGTCCGTAACTATATTGAGCTTTTCAAGTTGTTCCTCTAACAAATCTAAATTTCTTTGTCTTTCTTCTTTTGTACCTGTTTCTACTAGCTCATACAATTGAGTAAAATTTTTTCTATCTTTACAAAATTGAATTAATTTATCCAGAAATTCAATTTCATAGCCCCGATAATCGGATTCTAACTCTAAGCTCTTAATTGTCTTCGTTTTTTTACTTACTGAAGCTTCTAATGAGCCTATTACAACTTTATCAGCACTCTCTTGTTTAACGAAAGGATCAGCTTCAGCAATTTTTGCGGGTATTTCTCTACCTATATCTTTAAGTTCATAAGTTTCATAATCTGCTAATGAAAGCAAAATAAATGCTTTTAGCTGTTTGGCATATGTTTTATCTTTAAACTTCTTATTGAAATCCGCTCGATTTCTTGGTTTTTCCAATTTATCAAAATTTAAAATAGAGAATAAAAATTCAATGTAATCATTATCGAAGAAAAAATCCTTACCCCTTACAGCATCTACATGTGGCTTTAAAGTTTCTTTAAAAAATTTTTTGGGGTCTGCATTTTCATTAAGAGCCACTAACAAACTATTTAATAACTTAATAATTTCATTACTTTTTTCAGAGAAAGGTAATCTATTTTCTATTCTCCCTCTTCTATTAAAAAATCCGCTCATAAAACTTATATCAGGTACAGTAAAACTAATGTCTGAATCCAAATCACTTAATTTTTGGACTAATTGAGAACAGGCAGTAGCATCAGGATTCCTCTCTGATATTTTCTTTAATAACTCTAAAATTGCAGGTTGCACTAAACTTTGGGCTAAAGCTATCGTTTTTTCCTTTAAAGCGCCATTTACTTCTGCTATTTGCTCCTTCTTTTTGGCTAAATCTGCCTCAAAAGGTTCTAGTTTAGCTTTTTTATCACTTATTTTCTGTGTTAATTCTAATTTTTCAGACCTTTTATGTATTTGTAACTTTAGTAATTCATCTAAATTAAAAGAGCTCATTTGTTTAGCTATTTGTATTTTACGGTCTATTTTAGATAGCATTTGAGGAAATAGCCTGTCTAAAACTTCCTGGCATTTAAGTTTAATAAGATCTAACTCGGGATTTATTGCTAATCTATTCAAACAATCAACTATCTCCGATAGACTCATAAATGAATGTTTAAGTTCTTCGTATTTATTCTTAAGTTCTATATTTTTTGTTTCCAGTTCTTCTAAAGAAGAGCTCGATTCAAAAAATCCTTCAGGTAAATCAAATTCACTTTGAAGTTCTGATAACATGGAGTATAGATGAGCTATTAATTCAAGTTTCAATGCTTCAATTCTAGAATAATTTAATTCTGCCTTAGTGTATTTAAAATGAACTTCATTATTATTAACTTCAAAGTAAAAAGGAGATAATGGGTCTAATAGAGTTAAATATAAATCGTCTAAAACAATTAAAGACGAAGTAATTTTTTCTAAATTTTGAACTTTTTGTTCTTTTTCAGCTTCAACTTTAAATGCAGATAGTTCTGTTTCCAGGTTTAGAAGCGCTTTTTTATAGGATTTTATTTTTAGATTTGTAAGCATGAAATAATCATCGCTATTTACAAAATCAGCACTACTTTGATATTCACTCAAAAAATCTAAAAACCCATCTATTTTTACTTCGGGAAACAATAATTTTAAAAAAACCCAAAGTATATACATAGACTTTCGCTCATAATGAACTTGAAAATCGATTATTCCTTCGCCCTCAATTGAAGATAGTCCATAATAATATTTACTCTTTTTTTCAATAGCTAACTTAGGATCGTATACACTAACACCCAATTGATTCTTAAAGTTAAATCCTTTTCCAAAAATACTAAGCTCTAGATTAATTAATTTTTCTGGCTCAGCTAAAAATGAAAAGCAATCTTCAAACTTTTTAGGAGATTGCGCAAATAAATTAAAAATTGTATTCAGTAAATTATAAAAAGAAGGATGATCTAAATTAATTTTGTTAAAAATCTCTATTAGCTTAGAGATTTGGTTATTCACAGTTGTAAATGTTAATGCATAACTAAAAGCTTGCAATTTTCCTGGAACATTACCCTGGTCAACTAGAGGTATTAGTTCTCTTATACTTGGTAATAAATCAGTTAATTGTTGAAAAAATTGAATTCGTTCTTGATTATCTTTAGCTTTTTTTATAGCTTTTTCAGCCTTGGCTTTTTTTGCTTCGGCTTTTTCTGTTTCAGCCTTTTCTACTTCAACTTTTTTTGCCGTAGCTTTTTCTTCTTCAATTTTAAGTTTTTTTAAAATAACTTCTGCTTCTTCCGCTTTTTTTATTGCTTCAGGAAGATCTTTTTTAGCTTGAGCCAATTCTTTTTTAACGACTTCATCTATTTCTCTAAGCGAATGACCGATATAACTTGAACTAAACGATTTATCAAACTTTTGAGAAGACATAAATAAAATCACCATGGACAAATAATGTCATGGATTATAAGGAATAAATCTTAAGGAAATATTAAAATAATATTAGATAGAATGAGGAATTATAAATACCTCAAAAAACTGAATTCAATAACTTAGCCAATCTGCATCCAGCCAAAGCTATACGTTGCTCAGTTATTCGTTTAACTTTTCTTTGGAAATCTTTATCTATTTTAGGTGAATTTGGATAAGCACGCTTCTTCGCTAAGTTGAAAGATTCTTGCACCCATAAATGTGGGTTAACTGACATTTTATTGGCTTCACAGGGATAGCGCCTTAAAATAAGATCTGCCCTTTTCTTTAATTTTTTCTGTGAATATCGTTTTTTGGTTAGTAAAAAGCCTGCGCCTCTATCCCAATAGGCATGCAGATTTTTAGCTATATTATTGTGTTTTAATCGATATAAATTGCCGCCTTTATCGCCATTCGGCAATGCTTTGCTATATTGAGTTGCTGTATGTAAGGGTTGATGAATATCAGCTACCACATGTAAAAGAACTCTTAGGTTAATTCCTTTTTGAAAGGGACTTAAATTGTCATTTTTTAAATTTACTAAAGATTCATCAATAGTAGTTAAGGCATTAGTTTTATTGGGAGGCTTTAGTTTTGTATGATCATAACTAAAAGGAAGGTTAATATAATGTCTTTCAAAGCCACCATTTTGCCAATCGAGCCAGACTGAAGCCATGTTAAAATTAAGATGCGTTTTATATTTTTGGTTTACCACATTGTTATAAGCTAGGGCTTTTTTACGCACCTCTGGGGTCATGTTTTCAAAAGTGATTTCTGCTATTAATCGATGCCCTAGGGAGTTCCAAGCATAAATTGGTTGGGCTAAGAAAATAATGAATACTAAGCTAAAAATTTGGATTGTTTTTTTCATAAAATAAGTTTGTGCAGGATTAATTTAACAGGACTAACCGCCCCCTACTCGAGCATGTCCATTATATTATATCATTCCCGCATACACGCTGGGTGATTTTGGCATATTTTCATCTAAATTATAATGCCATTTAAACTCACTGTGCTTAAAATTTATGTCGTTCCCACGTAGGCGGGAACCCATTTATCAAACAAAGCGAGCTGCCACTTTAAGATATAGATTCCCGCCTTTGCTGGAATGACAAAACATTGAATCAAGAGGTTCGATATTGCTCTTTTGAATAATTAAATGCCAGAATCCCTCAGCGCCTGCGCGGGAATGACATCACTCTTTAACTTAATGGCAGTTTTTAGGGACATGACAGTACCCCTTTTAGGAGAGGAATTATCACCCTATCCTAAAAATGGAGACCAAGCTGGCTCTTGTATATCACCGTTTCTTGAAGGCAATCTAGCCTTAGTTCGACCATCTAAACTGACTAAGGATAAGACACCTTTATCGTTAATATGAGTAGCATAAAGAATTAAGCGACCATTGGGTGAAACGGAAGGTGATTCATCAAAAGATGAAAAAGTTAATTGGCTTAATTGTCCTGAATTTAAATCTTGTGTACCTATATTAAAACCTTTAGGCCCACGGTGTAGCATAACGATATGCTTTTGGTCCGGGGTGTATGAAGCCTTCGCATTATAATTCCCTTCATAGGTAACACGTGATATACCACCATCAGCTAAGGAAAGTTTATAAATTTGGGGTGAACCGCCTCTGCCTGATGTAAATAATAAAGAACGTCCATCTGGAGAATAACGTGGTTCGGTATCAATAGCAGCACCATAAGTAAGCTGTTTCATGGCTCCATTTGATAAATCAACGCTGTAAATCTTAGGTGCTCCACCTTTAGATAAAACAACGGCTAATTCACGGCCATCTGCTGACCAAGCCGGTGCACCATTAATGCCTGAAAAGCTAGTAAGCAAGCGTCTTTTACCATTTTCAACAGAAACAGTAAAAATCTGTGCTTTTTTCTTCTCAAAAGAGACATAGGCAATTTGGCGACCATCAGGTGACCAAGAAGGTGACATAATTGGCTCAGATGAAACTAAAAGACTTTGTGGATTAAAGCCATCATAATCTGCTACTTCTAGAAAATACTTAGATTGCTCACCCTGTCTTTGCACTAAAATATAGGCAATTTTTGTCGAAAAAATACCACGTTCACCAATTAATTTTTGATACACTTCGTCAGCAATATGGTGGGCTAAATAACGCGCTTCATTGGCTGAAATTTGATAATTATTGGTAATAAGTTTTTTGCCTTGAGCCTGTGCATCTAAAAGTTCAAAACTAACATCATATTTACTGAAACCTGAGCGAGTAACCCTTCCTCTTAATACAGAATCAGCACCAGCAGCTTTATAACTGATAATAGAGGAACCTTCAGGCAAATTGATAAGTTTAAATTGGCTTGATAACTCTAAATCATGGTTAATAATATCGGTTAATTTTTTACCAAGCTCATCATTCCCAAAACCATCAACTGCAATAGGTAAGGCTGAACTAATCCCTTGTGTTAATTCAAGATCAACCGCAAAGGCATTAGTAGTCAAATAAAAACATAAAATAAAAAATATACGTTTAGCAAACACGTCTACCCCCTCACGTTTTCTGGACGCACAGTTAAGCTAATATCACGGAATAAATTAAAAGTATCTACATCAGTAGGTACTGGCAATGGTGATGCCTTATAAATCGCAGTCTGTGCGGAACGATCTAGAATTGGATCACCACTTGATCTTAATAAACTAACTTCTAATACAGCCCCATCCGGTGCTAAGCGAATTCTAAATTGACTGGATAAATGGTTATCTACATTTTCAGGTAAAATCCAATGCTGGCCAATCGCATTGACGATAAGCGCTTTATACTTATCAACCTCACCAGCTATATGCGCTGAACGAGCCGCATCGGCAGCAGCTTGACGTGCGGCAGCTGCCGATGCTTCTGCTGCTTTTTGTCTTTCTTTTTCAGCAAGTTCAGCCTTTAATTTCTGCGCTTTATCTGACTCTTCTTTAGCCTTAGCTTCTTGTATTTTTTTTAGCCTTTCTTTTTCTAAGGCCTCTTTTTTCTTAATTTCAGCTAATTTTTTGGCTTCTTCTTCAGCCTTTTTTAATTTTTCTTGTTCAGCCTTAAGCTCTTTTAAACGCTTAGTCTCTTTTTCTTTTTCAGCTGCTAATTGCTGAAGATGCTTTTTTTCTTCTTCAATTTGTTTTTTTCTAGCAATCGCTATTTTTTCAGCTTCTTCTTTTAATTTAACTAAGCGTTGTTGTTCTTCTTGGCGCTGACGTTTTGCAGCAAGAGCCTCAGCAGTTAAAGCATCTTGTCTTGCTTTCTCTGCACGTAATTGCTCATTTCGTTGTTCTTTTAAACGATTAACCGTTTCCTGAACCTCGGAACTATCCACACTGACTGCCTTTATAATTTCCTGCTTAGGTTCATTTTCAGAAATAGGCAGTATTTGGCTAGGCTCATTTTTAGCTTCTAGGGTCATGACCGGTGGTTGATTGGAATGAGTATCAATTAATAGCGCAATAGCTAATGCAAAATGTAAAAATAAAGCAATACCTAAAGCTTTGATGTAACTTTCATCTTTCATCCTTGATTCTCCGTTGAAGAATCAGTTAAAAGACCTACTTGTTCAGCCCCAGCTTGTTTTAAAAGACTCATAGCACCAACAACTTTGCCATAAGAGACACCTTGGTCACCTTTTACTAATACATTCAGGGCTTGCTTTGCCTCTTTAGCTAATTCAAGCTCTGCTGCCACTCTTAAAGTTAAATCTTTGGGAGCCATTGGACTTCCTGGATCAGAACTTATATTTAAGAAATAATCACCCTGTTCGTTAACAGAAACAATAATAGGCTCTCTATCTGCCGATTTTAAAGATTCGCTTGCAGCCTTAGGTAAATCAACAGTGATCCCCTGAGTAAGCATAGGGGCTGTAATCATGAAAATAACTAAAAGTACTAACATAACATCAATGTAAGGGACTACATTGATTTCAGAAATAGGGCCTGCTGCTTTATTTTTCTTTCTTAACATGAAGCTAACCTCGACTTGCTGAGCTTTGCTGCTCAATTAGAGAGACTAATTCATCTTGAAATACTTCATAGCGCTCAAGAAGATTGCTAGCACGTGTACTATAACGGTTGAAAGCAATAACAGCAGGAATGGCTGTAAATAAACCCAGTGCTGTTGCAACAAGTGCTTCTGAAATACCTGGAGCGACCATCGCAATCGTTGCTTGCGAAGCCTGACCTAGCGCTTGGAACGAAGTCATAATCCCCCATACCGTACCAAACAGGCCAACATAAGGCGCAATTGAACCGACTGAAGCAAAGAAAGGTAGATGCTTTTCTAAGTCCATTGCTTCTTTCATATGCCCAATTTGCATAACACGCTGAATGGGCTCAATGAGAATATTACCTTGCTTTCGAGAGCGTATATATTCTTTAAAACCCGCATGAAAGATGGCAGCTAAACCTTCTTTATCATCGATATTGCTATCGACATCGGCATAAAGTTTGGATAAATCAGAACTATTCCAAAAACGTCTATTAAAAGCTTCACATTCCGCTTTTTTGCGTTTGTAAAACCATGCTCGCTGTAAAATTAAAGTCCAAGACGTAATGGAAGCTGCTAATAAAATCATCATGACTGATTTCACGACAAAACCAGCTTGTAAAAAATAAGTTAATACACTTGCATGGTTACCCATGTTTGATTCCCCCTCATAAGCATATTTAAATTGTAAGATTCTATCTTTTTTTAAAATAATGGAGCAGGGATACGTCGCGGCTTCATTTGGCCATCGATGCAGGCGACTTTCACTTCTGCTTCACATAATAACGTATTTTTATCGTTGTACATGAGTTGCTTAAATATAACACTACACGCCTTTCGATTCATCACTTTTGTTTGAATTGTTAATAAATATACCCAGACCCATTCAAAATACTCGGTTTGAAAAAAATGCATTTAAAATGTAGCCTGGATGCAGCAAAGCGAAATCCGGGTTATTCTTCCCGGATTACGGATCGAAGAGCCTCCATCCAGGCTACATTAAATATTCGCTTTTGAAGTTGATTAGGTATAGATCACAAATATTTATTCAGCCATAGATAAACCAAAATGCTGATACGCTAGCTCCGATGCAACTCTTCCCCTTGGTGTCCTCATTAAAAAGCCTTGCTGGATAAGAAAAGGCTCAAGCACATCTTCAATAGTACCTTTTTCCTCACCAATAGCGGCCGCAATATTATCTAAACCCACAGGACCACCACCGAAGCGCTCAATAACAGCAAGCATTAGTTTTCTATCCATGATATCGAAGCCTTCTTTATCGACATCTAACATTTCTAAAGCTTTATCTGCCATTTCTTTAGTGATAACACCTTGGCCTTTCACTTCTGCAAAATCACGAACGCGTCTTAATAGGCGATTAGCAATTCGTGGTGTTCCTCGGGAGCGTCTGGCAATTTCGATAGCGCCAGCCTCATCAGCATGGACACCTAATAATCTAGCCGAACGTTTCACAATTTCAGTTAAAGAGCTAACCGAATAAAATTCTAAACGTTGCACAATTCCAAATCTATCACGAAGAGGTGAGGTTAATGAGCCTGCTCTGGTAGTAGCCCCTATTAAAGTAAAAGGCGGTAATTCTAATTTGATTGAACGAGCAGCAGGCCCCTCTCCTATCATGATATCAAGCTTATAATCCTCCATTGCCGGGTAAAGAATTTCTTCAATAACAGGGCTTAAACGATGTATCTCATCGATAAATAAAACGTCATTTTCTTGTAGGTTAGTTAGAATAGCTGCAATATCACCGGCTTTCTCTAATACAGGGCCTGACGTTTGTCTAAGACTCACTCCCATTTCATGAGCAATAATATTTGCTAAAGTTGTTTTACCTAAGCCTGGAGGGCCAAAGATGAGCACATGATCTAAAGCATCACGTCTATTTCTAGCTGCTTCAATGAATATCCGCATTTGCTGACAAATAGGCTCTTGGCCGATATATTCATCAAGGCTAAGTGGTCTAATGGCCCTATCAAACGCTTCTTCAGAAAAGGATGGGGTGGCAGTTATTAAGCGGTCGCTTTCGAGCATGAATTATTTTTATTTGAATTTGGTGCAAATATTCTAACATAGCTTTTTAGACATGTTAGCTATCTTAATCAATTTATCCTAAGAAAATTGAAACTTGTTTAAATAAACTATAAATATTAAAGTAAAGGTTATTATTTCTTAAATAAGTCCCTATGAACGACCAAGAATTTGATACCTTTATCCAGCAAGCCGTTGAAGAATTGCATGCCAAACAAAATGAGTTTATAACTAAGACTGAGCTAAGTAATTATGCTCGATGGTATTTTTCACAAGAAGATGAGCTTTTACAATTTTTCGATGAAAACGATAATTTAAAGCTAGAATTGGATGTAATTACCATTGGTACATATAGTTTTAATGACAAAAGTTGGTTGTGGGCCTGGGCCAATGGTTATATCCCTCCTTCTCTACGAGAAAAGGCATTTCGTCTAACCGAATTAACCGATATTACCGGCTATGATGTATTCACTTTTTCGAAAGCGTTTGCTTTAGATGAAGCCTTGATTTTAGATTTAGTTGCTGTCTCAGTGAAACATCTTAATGCTTTAGGTATTTACCGCATGCCTGAAGAGTCTGTAGAATCTGCTTTAGCTATAATGAATATTAGAAAAATAGCTTAATTTCTTTTAAGCTATTTTCTCAATAACATTAAGTAATCGATATTCTTCTTTTGTTAATTGATCATGAAAAAGAACTAACAACTTTCGTCTTTTTTGTTCTTTTAATTCGATAAGAAAAAAAATTTCCATATCATAAACTAATCTTTTAGAACTATAAAAAGATTCATTATCGTGATTATCTACTAATGAATAATTACCGGCGCAATATCTTAATTCTTTCAATTTAGGATAGGGCTTTCTATTTTTAATTATTTGAATAAATTGATATAGCAAAAGAGGAAGAACAATTGCTTGTAAAACTGGGTTTAAAGCAATCATTGCAAGATAAAAACTAAAAACAAATAAGACTAAACTTAACCTTAAAAAATGTGCTGATTCTTTAAGGTTGATGCTTAAGTTGAATGAATTCGACAATCTCTAAAATATCCTTTTCTGGAGGTAACTCATATCCCATAAGCCAACTAAATAATTCGGGATCAGTAAAACCGAGTAATTTATCAAATAACTTAATTTGCTCTTCAGACATAGATTCTAAATTGTTTCTTGCAAAGGGCATTAAAATTAAATCCAATTCCAACATACCTCGTCTGCAATGCCATTCTAAACGCGCTTTATCAGTTTTACTTATCATTGATTTTTCACCTAAAATAATCGCGAAATTGTACCTCATCAAAATAGAGAGTTCAAAACAATAGAAGCGGAAAAACCTTTTTCTTGCTATAGTTTAATTTTATATTTCCTGTGCCTACTATGTTATCTCAAGTTTTAATTAATAATCGTGCTTATCAATTATTCTCCGATCTGCAAAATGAATTAACCCTTAAAGAAGATAAAAATTATCTTTTTGAATTACCTTATCTCTGCTGTCTTAATGTTGAAGGAGAAAAAGCCATTGATTTCTTGCAAGGGCAAGTTACTGGCGATGTATCCAAAATTACCCAAGAAAAAATAAAAAGCACAGCGCTTTGTAATTTAAAGGGGCGTGTTCTAGCTCTTTTAGAGGTTCTTGATTGGCAGGGAATCAAACTTATTTTACCGAATGATCTGTCGGAGGTAACTGCATCTAGCTTAAATAAAATTGCCCCTCTTTCTAGAGTTAAAATTGAAGAGACCAACGAATATAAAATGTATGGCTTTTATTTAAATAACGATAAAGATCTACTACCTTTTAATAAAGACATTTTAAATACTAGCGACAATGATTTTTTTTGTTATGCATTAAGTCCTAAGCTTTATCTCATTTTGGTAAAAAAAGATAAGGAAACGCTTCTTAAAGCATCATTTATTCAAAAAGAACAGATGCGAGGTTCTTTAGCCTGGCATTATTTACGGTTAGTAGCAAAATCGTTTGAAATTTACCCAGATACCCGAGGCCTATTTCTACCTCATCGACTCCATTTACACTTAAATGATTTCATTAGCTTTAATAAGGGTTGTTACAAAGGTCAGGAAATCATTGCTCGTACTCATTATCGAGCAACCTTGAAACATGGTTTAGAGTTTTTCAACTTAACAATAGAAAAACCCCTGGTTGCTGGCAAAAAAATCTTTGCTTTGGATAAATCAACAGAAATTGGCGAAATTGTTGATTATTGCCCTACAGGAGATAATGAATATCTTGTCGCTGCAATAATGCTTTTAGAAAGGCCTGATGATTTTATTATTGAAGAACCGTAAATTGCCGTAAAGCACCTTATAAACTCTTTCATCGTGGTCAAGACTATTAAGATATTTGTTTATTATAAGACCCAAAACCCGCCTAGAAAGGTCAAAACGCCCCTTTAGCGAGGAATATCATGAAAATGGATTTATTATCCTATTTATTTTTTAACAAGCGTTAAAGCAAATGGTAACTGATTATTTCTTTTTATATAAATTTGAAGCAGCAGAACATTGATTCCTCCTAAAATCACAAGAATTAAGCCAGGAAAATAGGTAATATAATGTTCCAATCTAAATGCAATTAATGGCGTAATTCCACCGCCAATACAGGCAGCGATCGAGTAGATTAAATTAGTGATAGAGCACCTGATTGACAAAGGAAATATCTCAGTTATTAGAACTGGAGTAAGCGCAAAAATGCTTGCACAAGGAATAGCCATTACAGTATGCGCTAATAAAACTTCATAAAAAGTTCCTGAGGAAAGCAGGTTAAAATAAAACAAACTCAACGATATAAGAGCTACACTTCCTATAAGAATCAATTTTATTCGCCCCAAATAATCAGATATAAAACCGAATAAAGGAATGAGCAAGATCATCAATGCTAAACTTGACGAATTAATTATGAAGGATTGTGTATTATGAATATGATTTACCGTAGTCATGTATATTGGCGCATAAACAAATATCAATATAGTTGTAGAAACACCGAAACACACTAAAGAAAAAACAAGTAGCGCATCAAAAGATTGTGATTTAAAGACATTTAAAGTTTCATACAGCATATCAAAAAAAGTTTTTTTCTCTTTTCGAGCATTCTCTGTAATAAACTCAAGACTTTCTGGCAAAGAGTTTCTGATCCAGAAACCTATTAGCATCGTAATTAATGCCAGTATAAATGCGAATCTCCATCCCCAATCAGGAAGTGCTTTTATATCCACAAGATATAAGATTAATGAACCAACTAGTGAAGAAACTAATACCCCAGCGTTAACGCCAAATGCAGCCCATGAACCAAAAAAACCACGCTTACTTTTATCACAACTCTCTATCAGCAAAGCTATAGAGCTAATGTATTCACTTCCAACTGCAAAGACTTGAATGAGGCGTATAAATAATAAAAGAAAAACCGAAATGACTCCTATACTGTCATATGAAGGTAAAACTCCAACAATACTGGTACAAATTCCCATTAAAAAAATACTTAGTGTTAGTATATTCTTTCTGCCTACTTGATCTGCGAGTATACCCCCTACCAAACCGCCAATAGGACGTAAGATGTATGTAATTAGAAATAAAAAGAAAATATCTGACAATTTAGATTGAGGAGGAAGAAACTCTTTAGAAAGATAAACAGAGAATAATCCCCACATAACGTAATCATACATCTCAAGGGCATTGCCAATAGCCCCACCAATAATAGTTTTTTTGGATACCGTAACCATTTAATTAGTCAATCTTCTGGGAAGGCAAAGCTCCGGAGAGGATTAATTCTTCATGAAAACCTAAGGAACTATAGTCAGTAACTTTATCCAAAAAAATTACTCCCTCTAAATGATCAAATTCATGCTGTACTACACGAGCATGAAGGCCCGATACTTCTCTCTCGATTAAATTCCCTTCCATGTCATAACCACGATAGCCTATAGCTTTATAGCGAGGAACTTTACCTCGTAATTGTCCAACACTTAAACAGCCCTCATAGTCTTCTTCCATAATATCAGAAAGTGGTTCAAATGAAGGATTGAACAAAGTCATGAATGGAATAGGAGCAAGTTGTGTGTATATTGGATGTTGTTGCATACCAAATGTAATAATTCGTTTGTTAATACCAATTTGAGGAGCGGCAAGCCCTAATCCTTTTTTTTCATCCAACGTTTTAAAAAGAATAGACTCCATTTTTTTTAACTCCTCAGAACCAAAAAGATCATTTGTAATTGGTTCAGAAGTCATTCTAAGCAGAGGATTACCTAATTGTATTACTGTATATGAGTCCATAGAATTACCTACGATTAATAATTATTCACTATAAGTTTAAGGATAGATCGTGTATTAAGCCCTGTTGCTTTTGAATTTAATTGGTTTAATTGAGGTAATGAATGGTTACCGCAATGCTCCGAATATATATCCAAAATCGAGTTACAGAAATAATCGCCAATATCAATTAAACCAAAAATCTGTGAGGCATAGTATTCCGGTAAATCTTTTTTAGTTGAGCTTGTTGCATAAGAATATAGAAAACAAAATCCATTAATCTCTCTGCACAAAGTCATTCCAGCGTTAAAATGATTAGAGGTCAATTTTATCTGTTTTATCTGTTCTGCAAATAGAGTGTCAGAATAAATATCATCCCACCAGAATAATGTATTCTGATTGAGTGTTTTTGAGCAGAACCAAGGATCATATTCCCATAATTGTTTTTTTATCAGATTGTATTCAATATGAGGCATTGATGAAAATGAAACAAGCTCGTTTGACGGATTAATAATATTTATCCCAAAATAAGCAATTTCATAATGCCCTTTGATTTGCAAAAAGATATTTTTTATATGACGTCTATGTTTGAATAAAATATGAGTCGCTTCTGAATGCAAATTAACAGAATATTCTTTTGCTTGATTGTTATTAACTAACTTTAGTTTCTCTATCATTTTTAATTCCATTAAAACGTATAGCAGAATTTACGGAAATATCGATGATTTTCATCAGCTCTTCTTTATCTGCTTTAATATGAGTCGCATCGTTCACACTATCCATAATAAAATGTACTAATTCCTTAGTATCTTTAGTTAGCTCAAACAACATAGTGCTCTTTGTTAAAATATATTCAAATAAATCAGGTTCAATTTGAATTAAGTTTTTTTGATTAATGTTATTCGGAACTTCTGTATCTTCACCGAACAAAAGCCATCCTGGTGAGACTTTGAGCCATTTTGCTATCTTATAAGTCACGTCTATTTCAGGTAGTGCCTCACCTAGTACATAGCGCCTTGCCATCTGATGTGAACACTCACAGATTTCCGCAAGAACACTAATTTTTATACCGGTCTTAGATGCAGATGAAATTAAATTGGCTTGTTTCATGAGCATTATTAACCTGCGCGCAAAACCACGAACAAAATGTTCTCTTTCCAAACTAATCTCCCTTAAATAGGTGTAAGCAAGTATACATTTAAAGTTTCATGTCAGCAATAAACCAAAAATTATACAACAAATATGTTTTTTTTATTTTAAGTTGCATTGACGAAACTTTTGGTTACAATAAACCGCAACTTACATGATCAAAAAACATATAAAGTTGTATCTTATATAAAATAATAAAAAGTTGGATGATGGATTAAATATCCAAACGAATAATCCTAAACATTTGTTAATTGAAAAGGAGTAATTATGAGCTGTTTAAATAAAAATGAATAAAAGGATTTCAAAATCGCAACTGAAAATCAGTTTTAACTAAGGATAAATAGCAATGAATTATCACAATAATGTTTCTGAAAAAAAGAATACAAACACATCAATTTATGCTAATAAGCTTTTTATAGAAAATGAGGATGTCCAGGGTATTAAATTAGAGCTTTTAAAAAATAAACTCATCGAATTAGAATTTGAAATAGTACAAGAAAAATTATATGCCAATTATATTTTAGATATAAATATTTCAAAAGGAAAAAAAATAAATAACCTTCAAGTAACTTCTAAATCTCAGGAAGATTTTGAAGATATTACTATCATCCGCGTACAATTAGTAAATATGGCCATGTTAAATAAAGAAAAGGTTTTAATTTTTTATATAAAGCACAATAAGTTGTTAGAAGCAGAATTATCTAAAATTTTAAAAACATTTATACCCCTAATCTTTCAAAATGTTATTTCAAGTAGCCTGAATGGAGCCTAGCGCTGAGTGGTCCTGACATATTTTAACCAACAAGATGAACAAACTGGAAGATAAATCCCTCTCCCCTTGTGGGAGAGGGTGCCCTTTAGGGCGGGAGAGGGGTAATCCAAAAGGTTATTCTCACTTAAAGTGAATTTCATTAAATGAAATTAGCTTTATTTTTATTCCCCCTCTCCTGTCCTTCGGACATCCTCTCCCACAAGGGGAGAGGAATTGTTTGTTTCAA